>CALYSG010000052.1 GCA_945485605.1 uncultured Clostridia bacterium | reverse complement strand
TCAAATCGTCTACTCTACGAATAAAAAAGAGCCTCGCATGAGGCTCTTTTTGTATACTTACTCCGTATTTTTTCAGATAACGCCGCCGCGAGGATCGCAATAACTATAACCAATTCTAAAACGGTAAAAGCTTTATTATTTCTCAGTTTCATTTCCGAATTCTCCTTATAAAAATTTTGTGATTTTTTGTGTGCCTTATAAGTGATCAATTTAAAAGGCGGCAAAATTCAATATAGATACGCTTTGTTCTATGTAAGGGAATGTTGTCTGCGGATAAGGCGCTCCTCTGCCGGACAGATAAAAGAACACAGTGACAGTCTCCCTGTGTTCTGAATATTGCTCAGAAATGATGTGAAATACTGCGTCGGGAAGGTTTGAAGCCTTGATAAATCTTTCGGAACTTTTATAAAACATATTGACAAGTATCGAAGTGTGTACTATAATATATTCACGCTTATCGATGTATAGAAGGAGAAACGCAAATGGCATTCAAACACGATGAAGGAATTAAAATATTCAAGGCTCTGGCAGACGATAACCGCCTTGAAATCCTTGAGCTTCTGATCAGCGGTGAAAAATGCGGTTGCGAACTTCTTGAGGCACTCAATATCGGGCAATCAACTCTTTCGCACCATATGCGTATACTGTGCGAAGCGGGACTTGTTGATGCCTGTAAGGAAGGCAAATGGATGCACTATTCGCTCTCCGCAGAAGGCTCGGCACAGGTCCGGTCATTGACAGAAAGATACACTCTGTCACCCGACAAGGCTCGTAGATATAAGAAATGCGACAGTTGCAAGAAATAATGACGATTTTGCAGGTCAGTGCTCCATGTGCTGACCTATAAACCGAAGCAATGCATCTACATATATAGATATATAAATATTTTGGAGGCGCATCGTGCACCAAGTATGGGATTTCATACAAGATCAGATGTTATTATGGGACTCTTCGGAAAGAAGAAAAAGGAAGAAATCAAAGCACCTTCCTGTGCTTGCAGTTGCGGTTGCGCTGATGAAAAAGCAACGGAAAGCAAAAATAAATGCTTTGCCAAAGCAGCAGAGGGCATTTTCTGTGTAAAGGTGTTGGGCGCAGGCTGTGCGTCCTGCCATAAACAGTATGAGTATGCCAAAGAAGCCGTAAAGAATATGGGGATTTCGGTTGAGGTTGAGTACATAACCGATCTTCCAAAAGTTATGGAATACGGCGTAATGAGTATGCCCGCTCTTGTTGTAAACGAAAAGGTCGTGGCTATGGGTAAGGTACTGAAGCCTTCGGATATTGAGAAAATCCTTCTGATGAAGGCGTGACTTTATGTGTTTGAGCGACAATTCTAAAGATGTTTTCAAACCTGAATACGATCTATTTGTTGAAGAGTTAAAGGAAGAGCTGATTTGAGGAGCAAACGTAACTGAATAATTGATAATCAAAAAATGCATTATATAAACGTTAAAACCATCCTCTCCGCAAGGAACGGCATAAACATTTACAGAGGTTGCACTCACGGGTGCATCTACTGCGACAGTCGGTCTGACTGCTACAAATTTGATCACCGTTTTGAGGATATTGCGGTAAAGCAAAACGCCCCCGCGCTTCTTGAAGACGCTCTGAAAAGAAAACGCAAGCCGTGTATGATCGGCACGGGTGCTATGTGCGACCCTTATATGCATTGTGAGGAAGCTCTCGGATACACACGCAAATGCCTTGAGATCATCGACAGGTACGATTGCGGTGTGACGGTCCTCACGAAATCGGATCGCATCCTGCGGGACATTGATCTGCTCGAGCAGATCAACCGCCGCTCCAAAGCCGTCGTGCAGATGACGCTGACGACCTTTGATGAAGAATTGTGCCGCATCATAGAGCCGAACGTGTGTACCACCAAACGCCGCTGTGAGGTGTTGAAAGAATGTCAGAAGCGCGGGATCCCCACCGTCGTGTGGCTCTGCCCCATTCTGCCGTATATCAACGATAGTGAAGAAAATCTGCGTGGGATCCTTGATTACTGCTTTGACGCAGGGGTTGTCGGCATCATAAATTTCGGCTTTGGCGTTACTCTGCGTGCCGGCAATCGTGAATATTTCTACCGAAAACTCGACGAGTATTTCCCGGGTATGAAGGAGCGATACCAAAAACGCTTCGGCGGTTCCTATGAGTGTCCGTCGGACAGATCCGCAATGCTGTGGAACATATTCAAAAAGGAATGTGGGTCACACGGTGTGATGGTTGATCCGAATGAAGTCTTCGCCTATTTGAACGAATATCCGATTCAAGATCAGCAAATCAGTTTATTTGACTGAAAGGACTAATGATGATAGGAAACACCCTCTGCACCTCCGACCGTGCCGAATGGCGTGCGTGGCTTTCGGAGCATTTTGAAACCGAAAAAGAAATATGGTTTGTCTTTCCGATGAAGGAGTCGTGGGAGGCCTGCCTTTCTTATAACGATGCAGTGGAGGAAGCACTCTGCTTCGGCTGGATCGACAGCACGATCAAACACATCGACCCTCTGCACCGCGCACAGCGTTTCACGCCGAGAAAACCCGGCAGCACCTATTCGCGCCCGAATATCGAGCGGCTGATTTGGCTGGACGGTCAGGGGCTCATTCACCCGAAGGTTCTTGAGACTGTTGCGGAAATTATCAGCGCACCGTATGTCTTTCCCATAGATATTATTGAAAGAATCGAGGCGGATCCCCTCGCTCGGGAGAACTACAAAGCGTTACCGGAGGGATATAAACGCATCCGCGTTGCCTATATCGATGCGGCGCGGAAACGCCCCGCCGAATTTGAAAAACGCCTCGGCAGCTTCCTTTCCAAGACGCGGGCGGGCAAAATGATAACGGGCTTTGGCGGAATCGATAAATATTACGGAAGCAAATGAAAATATGGAGCTTTTACACAGAGCCTTAAAAAAACAGCAAGAGAGACACGAAAACGGAAAATCGCGCAAACTTAAAAGACTGCCCGCGAACCCGCAAATACAAGGATTGAGAGGGACAAGTGAAATATGTCAATGTGGAATCCGTGGCATGGATGCCATAGGTACAGCGAAGGCTGTAAATTTTGCTATATACATAAGGGCGACGCAAAGCGCGGCATCAATACAGAAGAGATCGTGAAAACCGACAATTTCCATGCCCCTGTTGAAAAAACTAAAAAGGGCGAATACAAAATGAAGGGCGGGCAGACTTGCTATCTGTGCTTCTCTTCCGACTTTCTGCTGGAAGAAGCCGACCCTTGGCGTGCGGAATGCTGGCAGATGATCAGAGAACGGCAGGATATTCATTTTCTGTTTCTTACCAAACGCATCGAACGTTTTATGTCGGTCGTGCCCGAGGATTGGGGCAACGGATATGACAACGTAACGGTGTGTTGCACCGTGGAGAACCAAGACAGAGCCGATTTCCGTCTGCCACTGTTCTGCCAAATGCCTATCAAGCATAGGTGCATTACGGCTCAACCGCTTATCACGGATCTGCAGATAGAAGCGTATCTTGACGGAATTGAGCTTGTCGTGGTCGGTGGCGAATCCGATCGGGACGCAAGAGTGCTTGACTACGCTTGGGTGCTCAATATCCGAGAACAGTGTGTTCGAAAGAACGTATCGTTTGAGTTCCGTCAACTCGGCACTCACTTTCTCAAAGATGGTAAAATGTATACGATAAATCCGTTCAATCTTTGCAAGCAGGCAAAGGAGGCGGGAATCAATTATCAGCGAGTGGTATCATCCGAAAGCGAGTGAACCGTGGTATCAAGTAGTGATTATTGAAACTTTATGGTCGTTCCTCGCTATGTACGATGAACTGCCCGAGAGAAAGCCGAAACAGAAATATCGCAGTAAAATATATCGGCAATCGAAGGTGAGCCATCCTCCCGGCTGAGGGGCACGGAAAACAGGGTGAGTATCAGATTTTATTACAGAGCAAAGCTCTGTCTTATTCTGATACTCACCCTGATTTATATTGGCGGCTTCTCCGGAGGAAACAATAATATGTTCATCGCCGTTTTTTGTAATAAAAACACCGTCTTTAAGCTTTATATTTTTGCTCCCGTCATGGTTTCATAGGATAGCCGTGCCGCCTCTGTTGATATATTGCAGCCGAGTGAATATAACGGCACTTTATTTATCAATCTGATAATCGTTTCCACGGCTTTTTTACATTGCGCGGTTTCTTCCGGCTTTAATGTCTGAGGATACACCCATTTGAAGGCTTCTAAAGGGCTTACCCTCTCGATATTGTTATCACGGCTTTGATACAGAAAACAGATCCCGGCGATCTCAGCCCTGCCGTTATAACTCAGATGTTCTTTCCCGTCAAAAGGACTGCCGTATGCATACGGTATGTCTTCCGTGAATCTGAGAAAAGGTTTATCTCCGTTCAGTATCTTGACCTTTTCACCGAGAAGCTTACACCATAAATCCGCATGTGTGCTTTTCCCTGTCCCCGACGGTGCCGTAAACAGATATGCCTTTTCATCGCAGACAACGGCGCTTGAGTGGAACAGCACAATACCGTAATCAGCGGCACGCGAGCAAAATTTTCTCAAAAACGCAAGAAACTCGAGATAATAATCCGGATATATTCCGTCTGATTTTTCTTTTTCGTGATTTATATCATCGGTAGTGATATCAATTTCGATATCGGTCGGGCAGCTTGTCAGATAATCTGACAGAAATTTCGTCAGATTATCATAATTATGATGCACGGACACCTTCAGTCCGGCAAAGCAACAGTCGGTAATATATTTTTGCATATCAATCCTTCTTTTCTGAAACAGGGCGGGAAAAACCCGCCCTGTTTCAGAAAGGTATCTTCGGCAGATCCACTTCGCCGTCATCAGCCGCGTTTTCGGTCGGAGCTGTGGTTACTTCCGTCGCAGCTGTTGTGTCCGTCGGAGCTGTGGACTCCTTTCGAGAAGCTTCCTCGGTCGTTGACGTTGAATCAAAAGGAATTTTCGGCAATTCAACTTCACTGTTATCCGTGACGGATTCGGATACATAAGATGTTTTTTGCTGATCGCGTTCCGAATCACCGGATGTGTCATCACGGGAATCAGCGCATGATGACAGAAAAATCATTGAAGCAGCAACTGCAATTGCAAAAGCGGTTGCTTTTAATGGAAAATTTTTCATCAGAATTCATCAAAATCTCCGCTGAAACCGCTTGTGAAAATATCGACCGAAGCAACCTCAAAATTGATAATTTCTATCTCGGGTTGTATAAATTGTTCTTTCTGAACGACATTATTCTGTTCATTGTTATTGTTTCCCATAGTATACCCTGTCCTTATTTGTTTTTGAATTTTACGGCAGACACACCGTAATTATATGTAGCTTTCGCAAGTGCCTGCATAGTGGCTTTTTCGCTGTTTTGCATCGCATATACGTAAGAGTTAACACTATATGTAACAATGGCGCCTGCAACGTCATCTATATAAATCGTTGCGGTATAAACTGTGTCAAATCCCGTTGCGTATATGCCGTCGGTCATTACGGTATATTGGCTTCCCCCTGCCGGTGTGAACGAAGTATAATATACTTCAGCCCCGTCGCCCGCTTTTATCCCAATCTTGATATTTGTTGTGTCGGAGGCCGTGAATCTGAATATCAATTTGTTTACGTTATCAAACCAGAGGCTCATACCGGTGAATTTTACCGCGCCGTCATTATTTACAGCTGTTCTGGCTGTTGAAATCAGGTCCGTAAAATCGCTTCCGGTGATGCCGTCGGATACAAGATCACCCGTGTTATGTCCAATGTAGGTCTGTGCCGCGCCGCCGTAAACGAGCAGGTCTTTGATCAGTTTAACCATAGCGGTGTATTTTTCCTCGGAATATCCGAGGTCTTCCGCCGTCATGCCTTTCAGGGTTTCAAGATATGTTTTTACCGTATATGCTTTTGTTTTCAATACTGTGCCGTTTTTAATTATCTCAGCCGTTATCGTATCGCCGATACACTGCGGTGCCACACCGGTATAAACGAATTTATAAGTCGAACCCTCGACCTTCGTTCCCGACACGGTCTTGCTGACGCCGTTCATAGTAAAGCGCATTTCCGCATCAGTATAACCTTCGGGAAGTGTTGCGAAGTAATTTACCGTAATATCTGTGCCGAGAGATACGCTGACATCGGAAAATGCTCCCGAAACTCTTTCAAGTATAACGATATCCGAAAACTCCGTGATCTCAAATACAACATATGCATTTCCGCTTCCGTCATATATCATTGAGAATGTTTTTTCGCCTTTTTGTGCTTCTTCGGAATATTCGGCATAGAAAATTTCAAGTGTTCCGTCCTGCTTTTCATGAATGATACGCTCCGGGTTCAAGTTGCCGACAAAAAGAGTAACCGTCATGGGAGAGCCATCTAAATCTTTGTCTGAAAGCGGGAAGGATGTATCGGTTCCGACAACATTCATTGTGGGAGAAAGCGAAATTCTCATATTTCCGCCTTCGTTCTTACTTTCGTCGGGAGAATATCCCTTGACAGTGACCGCAACGTTCACATTCAGTTTTACATCGGTTAATCCGGTAATGCGGCTGACATAACTGTCAATAGAGCTTTGCTTCATTGCAGAGGTCACGCCGGTAACCGTGGTACCCGCCTCTGCCTCTGCGCCGTTTTCGTCATATTCTTTATAATCGGTCGTTGATTTTCCGTTGACAAGCTGATAACTGACATCGTTTACCGTACCGACGTCAACAAGACGGTAGAGATATACTTTACCCACAAAGCTATATGACTCATTGGATGAATAGTCGCACATGGTAAATATTCTGGTTGTACCGAGTTTTTCATCGGTATAACTGTAAGTGCGGAAGTAGTAATCCGGATCATATGCGGAGTTTATTTTCACGCTTCCGTCTTCGTTAAGACCTATATAATATCCGTATTTAGCCGAGCCGCTGCTGTATGTATCCCAATAAAATGAGCCTTTCCAGTCGGGAGCAAGCTCCGCCTGACGCTTATTGAATGACGATATTATCCCGTATCTTATACCGTTTCCCCATTCGGTGCAACCGGCGGCAAATCTCAACTCGAAGCTTGCGCATTTCTTGGCACTTTGAAATTCGATCTTGCCGTCAGTCACGGTAACCGGCACAGCCGGCAGATCACAACCGTACTGATCCTTGCCGGCTGCCATTGCATAGTTACCGGAAACAAGAATATATTCGCCGCCTGCGACGATCTCATCTTCCGAGGTGACAAGGGAATATACGGATATATTTCTTCCGCAGCTGTCGCATTTTTTGTCGCCGTCTGCGTCGTCGCATCCGAGCTTTGCCAGTGTTTCTGCGCCTGAGTAAGTTAAACCGAGTTTGTCTCCATAATAGGTATTGCAATCCGGGCAGAAGTAGTAGGCGTTTGTTCCGGTTTTGTTACAGGAAGGCGACACCTCTGCATGGTATTCCATATTCGCATGGTCACAACATTCATACGTATAGATACGATACGCTGTAACGAATGTGTCGGTCGTAGTGAAATCTTCGTATATAGGGAAGGTTGTAAAATACGGATCACCGCCGTTTTTCGGAATACACAATGCGATGTCTGCGTAATAACCGGAAATGTATGGATTTCCGCTTTCGTCCGTATAGAAGTCCCATTCCTTTGCGCCGCTTTCATCGGTAACCGTCAGCCCGAGCGACTCACCACGTTTCTTTTCCTCGTTATATACGACGGATTCACCTATATAGGCATCCTTACCCGAATTATCGATCCCCGTCAATTTCAGTTTTACATCATACGTACTGTATGTCTGGCTGCGGACGACCGTCGCTGTCTTGTCTGCCGGTACACGCAGATAATCATAAAGATTGCCCTCTTCGGCAGAGCCGCCGGTCAGTCTCTCCGCGGGAACCGCCGAGAAGCCATACAGAGTCTTATTATACTCTTTGCCCATTACATAAATATGCTCGATTCCTTCCGAATCGGTATACGACGCACTTATAAGCTCGTTTCTCTCACCCGGCCAGTATGCCATTGCCGTTTTTGAAAAACGCCTGTAAACGGTTTCCGTCTCGGTTCCCGTTTCGGGTTCTGTTGCCGCCGCGCCGAGCGGTAATAATAGAAGCAACATTACGGTTGCGAGCAGCATTGAGAAGACGCGCCTTGAAAACTTGTTTTTCATCTGTTTCCTCCGAAATATTTGATCCTTAAAAAGTGTATGTTGACGATGGCAGATCAGCGATTGATATACGCAGAATCGCAATTATATTTAGAATATTATACCGTATTTGACCTCAAAACACATTACCCATATGGGTAGTGCGAAAATTTTTTATAAAAAAGCGCCCGGAGCTCAGTCCGGACGCGCATGAATATGTATCTCAATCAAAAACCGTTGACGATCAGTTTTTTGCTGATCACAACTGCCGCAAGCTTTGTCTTTGAAGTAAATCCCGTCTTTGACAGCATACTGCTGATATGTGCTTTTATACCGTCGGTCGTTATATTGAGCTTTTCTGCCATTTGTTTATATGTCATACCCTCCACAAGCAACCGCAGCACGCGTATCTCGGCTTCGGAAAAGGCATAACTGGTCGTATTTCCGAGCTTTACATTGGGCGCTTTGTCCGGGAAAACCGATTCTCCCGCCATGGTACGGTCGATAACCGTCATAAGCTCCTCACGGCTCACATCCTTGAACCAGATGCTGTCCGCTCCGACGTCCTTTGCACGATCAATATAGCCGTAATCCAGCATCGAGGTAACAATAATTACCTTGATACCGGGATAGCGCGCCTTTATCCTTTTTGTGGCTTCAAAACCGCTCTCGTCGTTTTCCGTGCAAACATCCATCAGAATCAGATCAACGGAATGAACGGAGCAGCTCATTTCCGCAAGACCTGCGTTGGAGATGGATAACGCAAGCGAATACCTATCACTTTGAGTTATCTAGTTTTCCATACTTTCCCGCGCCAAGCGCTGATCTTCGACAATCATAACTTTAATCATTGCAATTCCTCCGTGATTTCGGGTATCGTTACGGTTAATTCAAAGCATGGGAAGCTCTTAATCGTCATGATGCCGCCTGCTTTCTCGATACGTGCCCGCAGAGTGGAAAGTCCTCCGCCCTCGGATACCTCACACTCAGGTACATTTCCGTTATTTTTGATGACAGCCGAAAAGAAACTGCCGCTTTTCTCAAGCGTCACGTACAGTTCCGTAGCTTTCGCATGGCGAACCGCATTTGTCGCACATTCACGCATTGCGGTTATCAGATGATATGCCGAGGCCTTACTTTTCGGAAGGCTGCCTTCCGAAACAATCTTTATCCCGATCTCATTTGCGGCGTCCTTAAGCTGCGTGAACGCGTCTCGGTCATCGTCGCTTTCACTGTCGTGGCGAAGCAGATGGACCGCATTCCTCCACGCTGTCAAGTCAAACTCATCGGTCGGATGACATTCGGTCAGTAATCTTCTCGCCGAAATTACACTTCTGCCGATATCGTCGTGAATCCGCATTTTCATATTCAGGATCTCTTCTTCGCGGGTAAGCGCAGTTGCATTTGCGGAAAGCCGACGCAAGCGTTCTCCTGCTTCTTCCAGCTGGCGGTTCTTCTGCTCCAATTCCTTTTTGCGAAGATATAATTCGGTAACGTCGGATGCTGTGACCTCGGTATAGCTGTTTCCGTACTTATCCGTAATGGTTCTTTCGTTGAATTGCCAGATGTCGCCGCTCTCCAGTATAAACAGTGTTCCGTCGCGAACGGCATGACTCGGGGTATCTTTCATTACCTCGCGCAATTCATAAACCGATTGCAGATCTTTGCCTGTTAACTCAAAAACAAGTCGGTACATCTGACGGTTGCAAAGCGTTACGGCGCCGTTATGATTGAAAAAGCAGATCCCGCTCGGAAGATTATCGAAAGCTTCCTTTGTCATGCGTTTAAGTGAAGGTCTGCATCGATCTAATAATCTCATTTCGGTTCACCTCCGACAAACGCTGTGATCTGCCATTCGCCGTCTTCATCCCGTGAAACCTCCGTAAAGTCGGATGACAGCCTATAAAGATCAATATCGGCATCAGTGTTCACAGTCATTTTACATCCCGCGCTCGATCTCGTTATCAAAACGGTAATGGAATTCATTTTGTCAAGTGCCTGCTCGACTGTCCTTTCAAACAGGTCATACATTGTCATCACGTATTCAGCCGGAATATGTCCGCTTAGATCCGAGCGAAAGCCGCAGACGATCCCGTACAACTCCATGTTATCGAGCGATTCCCTGAATGTCAGGGCAATTTCTCCGGCATCAAGCTCCGGCTCTTTATCGGCAAGAAGGATCAGGTTGCTTTTTCGCTTCAGATACGCACCGATCACGACCATTTTGCCGAGAAGTCTGCGCTTTTCATCCTCACTTACGGAAGCGTCAAAACGGTCAGTCAACTCGGTTAACAGTCTGATCTGTCCCTCTGTCTGTTTTTGAATCAGATCGTAGAGCCTGTCCTGTTCGGCGATATGCGCTTCTTTAACCTTCAGAGCATATTCCTCAAGGATCAGATTATTTTCGTCGGCGAGATAGTCGTTTGTATCGTTAAGCTCGTCAAGGACAGACAGCAATTCGGAAACATTGTCTGACCAGAGTACGTGACCTCCGACAATTTCTTTTTCGGAGAGCCGAAGTCCGCCGTCAAGCATAACACTGCCGTTTTCCGTCCGACGCATCGTGTCCGGTGTAACATCCCCGGCTACGGCAGATGACAGACGGGTATTGTAATCTTTATCGGTTATCCATACACCGATCGCGCAGGAGTTCAGAAGCTCTGTGTAATTTGTGTTTGATTGTATCAGTCCGCAGGCTATGAAGCTCTCAAAAATTATTATGAACAGCACACAATACGTTATGGTAATGTCACCGGCATAATACAGTACGAACGGTATCCGCATCGCATATAATGCCGAATACACCAGTGCTGTCGCCATCGGAATGACCGGCAACCACAAATACCGTTTGCTCTGCGGGATCCTGCATTTTATAAGCATAATGACAAACGCCGCAAGTGTGTTCAGGACTATGTATGCAAAAACGATATAATAACCGAAGCCATAGTTATATTCATGGTCTGTCCATACTGCCGAGCTATCCGGAAATTCAAAAACCTGCATATGCAGATCGTTTGTCATTACCATAGCGAACAGCAAAACAGCGGGAATGAGTAACAACAGTGTGCGCTTCGGGATCTGATAGGCTTCCGGCTTTCCGAGTGAAAGCGCCACAAAAACCGCAAGAACCGGTATGAACAATAGCGGCAGATAGTACAAGTACCACATATAGCGTACAATATTCAGATTAGTCTCAATATGATATTTCAGAGTTCTGAACAGTAGCCATAAGATCATTAAAATCGAGACATAAGACAGGTATTTACGCACCTCCACCTGAATGATAC
>CALYSG010000051.1 GCA_945485605.1 uncultured Clostridia bacterium | reverse complement strand
GGCTCTGCCTTCGGCTACCGCAAGCCTTTAAAAAGGCTTGAGCCAAACTTTAAAAAAAGCGTAAAGATGAAGCTTGTCGATCTTCCTGCCGACGTTGTTTCCGGGTGAGGTCTTCACCCTTCGGTGAATAAAATGCGAGTCAGGGGCGCGGGCACTGCCCGCCCTTCGGTGAATAAAATGCGAGTCAGGGCTGCAGGCACCGCCTGCCCTTCGTTGAATAACCCGCTGGGGGAACCTCCTTTTAAGGAGGTTCCCCCAGCAAAATTTTTATAATGGGTTCTTAATTATCTTACTTTTTTGATGACAGCGACAGAGAGGCTGACAACCGCGCAGACAAGGAGCGCGACCGCCGTGAACGCGCCCGAGGCGCAGCTGCACGACGAGCTTTCCTCCTGCTTTCCGGGCTCGGCTGTCGTGGTGACCTCCGGATCCTCGCCGCTCGAACCCGGGTTTTCGGGCTCGACGGCTTTCAGGAACTTCTCTGCGTCCTCTGCCTCGTTAACAAGGCTCAGTCCCTTGTACTTAGCGTACTTTTCGGCGATAAATTGCTCGAATTTCGGCTCTACCATATACATTCCGTTAGCATTCAGGTGGCTGACGTCCGTCGGATTAAGGCAATACTTTGTGCGGCAATCCGCATCGCTCATATTTATACCCGTCCATTCGGTATCTGCGGCGTAAAGGCAGACTATGCGGTCGGTGTTATAATGCTCGGCGAGCTTCTTCATCGCGTTCGCGTAGTCGTCGTTAGTGCCGAGGTATCCTGTCTCGCTCTTGTGGCTCCAAGGTGTTACGAGAACGATAAAGGCATTCGGATTATTCTCGGTGATATAGCTTATTATCTTATTAAGGGCACCGCTGTAGGTCGTGATATCTGTGCTCGTCGGATCGCCGAACGGCACGCTGTGGTGACGGTCGTTTCTTCCGCCCTCGATGAAGTAAATATCACCGTCGGTCGGGAGCTCGGTATATCTCACGCACATGGAAGGCGAGTTCGCATCGGGATTCGTTTTGACAAGCGCGACCTGGTTGCCTCCGATCCCGTAGTTATGGAAGGTCATATCGTACTTGTAGCCAAGTAGGTTCACCCATGTCTGATGCTGACCGAGGCCCGAGCCGCCGAAGTAGCTGTCGCCGATCGCGTACATCTTCAGTCCTTCAAGCAGACTGTAATAGTTGCTGTAATTGTCGATCACCCATTCGGCAGCCTTCGAGGTATTCTCGAAATCGCCGATAGACTTGACCTTTGCATAGGTCAGCGCGGGAGCCTTTCCGCTTCCGGTATAAAGCATGGCTTTGCAGAGTCTGATAGTCTCGAATCTTGCCGCGTGTGCGCCGAGGGCGTCACCGCCGACGAAAAGTATATCCGATACCTTTACGGGCAGATTTTTCACCGCCTCGTCAAGCAGCCTGCCGGCAAGTGCCATATCCTCCGAAGGATATGCCACGACGATCGCGTTCTTCACGCGGCGGGCGGCAAGCTCCTTCGCTACCGCCGAATCGGCAGAGGTATCGAAGACGAGAGCGTACTGCTTTTCTGCCTTTCCGCTTCCGTAGGGCAGGTAGAAGGAGAATTCGACCTTCGCACCCGAGGCGTCGGTATAGCTTCCGTTCGCGAGAGCCGCGGTATCGCTTCCCTTCACCGCGAAATCGGAGGACTCAACAAAGTATACTGGCGGGATCTTCGCCGCTTCGCCCTCATACATCGGGGCATAACGCAGGCACAGCCTTATCTTTTCGTTCTTTTCCTTTGTCGTATAGGCATAAGCGCGGTACTTATCGTAAAGGTCAAGCTGATATGCCTCGCAACCCGTCAGGTATTCCTTCGAGGTATCGAGCTCCCACTCTCCGTGCACCTGCTTCCAGTGAGAAACGGTGATCGCGCTCGGCGAGGAGAACTTTCCGCCGTTCCAGTCGGTGAAGTTCTGGTCAAAGAAGTAGATAGTAGTGCCCGCCTTCGGAACGGTGAAAACCTCCGAGGTATAGTACACGGCGGTATCGCCCTGCGCCACGAAGGAGAGGCGCTTCGATTCGCTGTCCTGATACTGCGAGCCGACGTATCCCGGCTCCCACTTGAGCTCGGTCTTGCTTCCGATAAGCGTCGCGCCGGTGACAAGGCTCAGAAGCTCGGGATCGGGCCATACGGTCTCCTGCTTTGTCGAGGCGGTAGGCGGCTCTGTCGTAGCTGTCCACTTGACCTCGACGGGGGCTTTGTCAAGGAAGATCGACTTATAGCCCAGGTTCGGGCGGCAGCAGAGTCTTATGACCTCGTTGTCCTTCGCCGTGATGTAGGTGTAGGTATAGGGGTTGCTCCCCGAGAAGATCAGCGCGTTCGTCGCCGCATAACCGTAGTCGTAAACGTAGCGTTCGCCGATCTTCGTATAGACCGTGAAGGCATTGTAGTTCGAGTTTGCCGCCGCCGGCATATTGAGAGTATAGCTGATCTTCGTGCCCGCCTTCGGGACTCTTATAAGGTTCGACACGGCATAATCGGCGGAGTAATACTTCGTCTCCTTTGCCGAGCCGTTTGTATTGGTTTCCGAGCTGGCGTAGCCGCAGAACCACTTGATCCCCTCTACCGTTCCGTTTTCGGCGAAGGTCGAGGTGAATTCCATATCCTTGAGCTGCTGAAGGGTACTCTTGTCGGTCGTCTCTTCCGCGTAGACCTTCACATTGCCCTTCTTTGTGCAGAGCCTTATGTTCTGATTGTCGCGGTCGGTGACGAATTCGTAGTGACCGTTTTTCTGACCGATAAATTCAAACCCTGCCGAACCGATGACGTTCGCGCCCTCAAGGTCCATGATCCAGCTTCCGCTGACCTCTTTCCATGACGAGAAGACATAGACCGAGTTTGTCGGCATAGCGGCTGTCTCAAGGTCAAAGGATATCTTCGTCCCAGCCTTCGGGACGGTAAAAACATCGGTGTATTGCCAGCTTCCGCCGCCTCCGCCGACTGCTACCTTATTTTTATTGTTACCGTTCGTATTGCTTCCGACGTAGCCGACGTTCCATTTGAGGTCGAGCTCGGTCTTATCCGCCGCGAGAACGCCGATAAATGTCGCCGGGATCATCGCAAGCACCATTACCGTGACAAGTATTGCAGAAATAATTCTCTTCATCGAAAAAACCTTCCTTTCAACCGATAATTCTCATATAGACCGCAAGTGTGACGCTCACGGGGAAACGTCACACTTGCTTTTTATCCGCGAGCGCGGATATATATATTAATTAACCCTGGAATTTCTTGTAGGTAGCGACCAGCTTCTTGATATTGGCGTTAAGAAGCTCGGCATTGTTTCTGCCAAGGATCGACCACTTATCATTGGCGATGATAGCATCGCTGAAAAGCTCTGTCGGGTAGCCGCCGAGAATCTCCTTGTGATAGATTCGTCCAAGGTCGAACTTGACGCCTTTTCTGATTATATCCCACATCTCTCTGTCGTCCTTCGTGGCAACGTATCTGCCCTTGAAGGTCGCTTCGAAGAGGGCGGGAGTGGTCTTTCTGTAGCCTTCGCTTGCCCAGCACTCGATGACTGCGCTCATCTGCGAATCCTCTTTGCAGTTAACGGCGATGCCGTAGAGGGTGAAGGGGTTAGCCATCGTGGTTATGTAGCCTACCTTTTTGCCCTGTGCAGTGTCGTAAAGAGGAGTGGGAAGTACGCCGTACTCATCGGCGAAGTTCTCGGGGATGAGGTATCTCTCGGCAAAACGTGCTCTGTCCTGATGGAAGAGGACGCGTCCCTGCTGGAATGCGTAGTAGTACTTATGTGCGTTGGTCTCCTTCGCGAAAGCAAAGCAGTTCGGATTTGCGACGATGGCTGCGACCTTTTCGCAAAGGGTTGCTGCCTTCTGGCTCGTGAAGTCCTTCGAAAGGACGATCATTTCGGTTTCATCGGGGACAAGAGTCGAGAGGTTCGAGCCTACGTAGAAGGCATCGAGTCCGTAGTCGACTCCGCTGAATGCAAATACGCCCTCTTCAAGGTTGGTAGCATCGTACTTGCCGCCCGTTCCGGTTCCGACGTTGTCGCAGAACCATGCGAGCTTATCGATAGTCCACTCGTTGTTTCTGACAAGATCGTAGAGATTCACATCCTTCACTGAGTCGTACGTACCCATAAGAGTCTTGTTTACATAGATGGTATACATCATGTAGATCGTGTTGGTCGACATATCGCCCGAAATGAAGTAAAGGGCGTTACCGATCGTCATGGTGTCAATAAGGCTCTTCGGATACCACGGCATCTCGTAATCGATATAGCTCGTTTCGATCGAGTTAAGGTCCTTGAGAAGTCCCTTGGTGCTGCAGGAAGCAGCGGTACGGCTGTAGGTCGCGATGATATCGTAGTCACCGGTCGTCTTTGCCGCTTCGACCTTCTGCACGAACTTCGAGATATTGCTGTTGTTTCCGGCGGTCTCCTCAAACTTAAGGGTAACGCCGAGTCTCGATTCGATTGCCGAGTTACGGTCGAATATAGCGTCGCTTACCTTGTCGCCCGTGTTGCCTTGCTCAACGAGGAATTCGGTATGCTCGGCCTTCCAGTTAAGTACGCTGACCTCATCATCGTTATAGTTGAGTCCGTACTTGTCAAGCCCGTCGAGCTTGTAGCCGTTCTTGTCAACATCCTTCGGAACGTCGGGGTCATCGGTCACAGAACCGCTCGGTTCATTTGTCTGTTCATTCTTCGCTGTCGTGGTGCCGTCTCCGCCGTTTCCGCCGTTTCCGCCGTTACCTGTGCAGGACGCGATAAAGGGCAGTACCATGAGTACCGCAAGAACGCAGACAAGGATTCTTATGGAATTCTTCTTCATAGTTTCCTTACCGGTAAAATCCGGTTTCCTCCTATATTATTTTGGATAGGATTTATTATAATACATTTCTTTCCTCTTGTCAATGGGCTTTCGTCGCTTTCGTTGATTATTACTATTTAAGGCACACTCCTTTTGTAACAAGTGCCGATATAACCGCCTCGGCTCCAAGCTCTCTCGGCGTAATCCCCGCTCTGACCGCAAGCGCCGCGGCAGTGCCGGCAGCCTCACCCGTCGCCATACAGACCGTCATGACCCTGTACGACGCATGTGCGCGGTGAGTGCCCGATATGCACCTTCCCGAGGTCAGGATGCCTTCAAGCCCCCGCACGAGCAGACAGCCGTAAGGAATATCGTAGGGCTTTGCGTCGCGGGCGTGCCCCTCCGCCTGTCCTCCGCCCTTCGGATTGTGTATATCTATAAGGAACCATGCGTCGTGCACAACGGCGTCGCGCTTTGACAGTCCCTGCTCTACATCGGCATCGCAAAGAGTCTCGTCGCCGATAATACGCCTCGACTCCCGCACTCCGGGATAAGATGCCGAGCTCTTCAGGCGACAGTTTTCATATCCGGGTATATATTTTTTCAGAAAGTCCATGCACTTCCCTATCTGCTCCCGAAGGTCGACCTCGGCGCGCCCGACCGAGAAAGGATCAAGCGGATCAATGCCGTTATGCTGCGTCGCGTTTACCGTCCTCTCGCCGGGATGAAGCGTTCTGTGAAGCCTTACTATCGTAACGTTTTCGGGTAGCTCGCCCGCCTCGCATTTTTCGCGGCAGAAAACGCGGTATTCCTTGTCGGTTCCGGGGATCTTCACGGGATCGCTCCCGCCCCAAGCCGTGATCGCGATGCTCTCGTCTACCCCGTCGACCGTAAATTCGAGCGAGCAGGGCTGGACTCGCCCGTCATCGCGGCCCACAAAATATCCGGCACCCGCCGCCGCGGCGACCGCTCCGTCACCCGTCGCGTCGATGACCACCTTTGCCCCGACCGCGAAAAGTCCCGACTGCGCCGAGAGTATCACTCCCGTGACACGGTCGCCCTCCTTTATCGCGTCTATAAAGGCTGTCAGAGGAAGAAAATCCACACCCGCCTTTGCAACGAACGCCGTGAGCCTCTCCTTAGCCTCGGTCGCGTCAATTCCGAATTCGACGCCGTTGTGCGTGACTGCCTCGACTCTTTCGTGGCCTTTTGCAAGTACGTCCTTTATCTCGTCAGCCATCGTGCCCTTTGATACCGAGCCGAGGATCGGGCAGATCTCTCCGAGCGTAAGGTTTCCTCCGATCGCGCCGAGCCTTTCTACGAGCAATGTCTCAGCACCTCCGCGTGCCGAGGCTACGGCTGCCGCGATCCCCGCGGGCCCCGAGCCTATTACCACCGTGTCGTATTCCGATGTCAGCGGGATCGTTTTACTGTAATTTATCTCTTTCAAAAGCAACGCACCTCCCTTTCATAAATCATTATATCACCTCTCTTTTTGTTTGTCAAACGATTGCAAAAGGCGACAATAAGTGGTATAATGGCGTTAAATATTAATAATAAAGGAAGTAAAGCCATGAACGAAACGATTTTTCCGCGTGAGATCAACGCGGGGCTGTGGAAAACGGGTCACATCCAGGGGATAGCCCTTGACACAAAGCACGAATATATCTATTACGCCTTCACGACAGTCCTTGTCAAGGCAAGGCTCGACGGCAGCGTCGTCGGAACGGTCGGCGGACTTATGGGGCACCTCGGCTGCATAGACTTCAACGACGAGGACGGAAGGCTCTACGCCTCGCTCGAGCTCAAGCACGACTCTATCGGCAAAGGGATCATGAAGCGCATCGGCAATGAGATAGCAAATGAGGACTCATTCTACATCGCCGTTTTCGACGTCGATAAGATCACTCGCCCCGATATGAACGCCGAGACCGACGGGATCATGAAAGCGGTCTACCTGCCGCAGGTCGTAAAAATGTACTCCGCGGTCTTGCCCGACGGCAGAGAGCATGAGTTCGCCTGCAGCGGGATCGACGGCACGGGTGTCGGCCGCGTATTCGGTCAGCCGAAGGACAGCCCGACGATGCTCATGGTCGCATGCGGCATCTACGGCGACACCGACCGCGACGACAACGACTGCAACATAATAATGCAGTACGACTGGCGCAAGTTCGACGATTACGCGAAGCCCCTCACTCAGCTTCAGCCTCATCATTCGGGACCGGAACCCGATAAGGTATACTTCCTCTTCACGGGGAACACGAACTGGGGCATACAGAACCTTGAGTACGACGCCTTTACCGGCGACTGGCTCGCTTCGGTCTACCGCGGGAAGAAAGAGTGCTACCCGAATTACCCTATGTTCGTCATCGACGGCGACGCGAAGCCCTACGAGGACTATGTGGCGTACGGCAGAAAGGGTATGCACCTTTCGCTGAAAAAGGAGGGTGCCTTTGATGAGAGGACCGGGCTTTACGGCTGCAATTTCCCGAAGGGGCAGACGGGGCTTTACGCCTTCGGCGACGGAACGTATTATATCTCGCACGAGCTTCGCACCCCCGAAAAAGAGGACGGAAGCATAATAAAGCTCTTCAGGCGCTCGGACGATCCAGCCGAGGGCTTCACGGAATTCTGAGCATTTTCCGAAAAATCAGCGGGGAAGCTTCCGTTTAAGGAAGCTTCCCCGCTTAAATATTTTCTTATGATCAAAAGATCTTAATTCTTCGGCGCGTCAGCCGGAGGATTTTCTTTTCCGAGGTATTCGGGAAGGTTCATGCCCGCCATTTTGAAGACCTCGTTCATCGGGGGGACCGACTGCATAAGCCCGGAGATGAAGTTCGCGGTCGAGGTCTTGCCGTTCTCACCCTTTCCGCCGTCCCAGACGGTGATCTTGTCGATCTTGAGGTTCTTTATGGCGTCAACCTGGATCCTTTCAAGCTCGGCGAGCTTGTCGGCGACCATCATCTTCACGGCGTCGTCGGACGAACCGCCGGATGCCTTTACGAGCTCGGAGAAGCCCTCTGCCTGCTTTGTCAGCATCTCACGGAGACCGTCAGCCTCCGCCTGCATCTTCATAAGCGTTGCGTCAGCCTCACCGCGGGCGCGGCGGCGGATCTGCTCGGCTTCTGCCTCTGCTTTGATCTCAAGCTGTTTCTTCTCTATCTCGGCTTTTACGAGGATGTCGGCCTCCTGCCTTGCCTTTTCGAGCTCGGCGCGGGCTTCCTCTGCCTTCTTCTGCGCGGCGTAGGATTCCTCGAGTGCGCGGGCAGCCTGAATGTTTTCGGCGGCGGTGGCGCGGCGGAGCGAGTCTGCCTGCTGTTCACGTCTGTAAGCCTCCGAAGCGGCGATCTGTACCTTTGCCTCGTTTTCACCCTCGATTGCAGCCGAGTTTGACTTCGAAACTCTTATACGCTGTTCCATCTCGGCGTTCGCGGCACCGATCGCACCGTTTCTGTCGGCTTCGGCGACCGAGACCTTCGCGTCGTTGATCGCCTTTGCGGCAGCCTCTTTACCGAGAGCCGCGATATAGCCCGACTCGTCGTTTATATCGGTCACGTTGACGTTTATAAGCCTCAGACCGATCTTCTTCAGCTCGCTCTCGACGTTTCCCGATACCGCGTCAAGGAATTTGTCGCGGTCGGTGTTGATCTCCTCGATATCCATCGTCGCGATGACAAGACGGAGCTGACCGAAGATGATATCCTTCGCAAGCTCCTGGATCTCGTTCATCCTCATACCGAGAAGGCGCTCGGCGGCGTTCTGCATAACTCCCGGCTCGGTCGAGATACCGACAGTAAAGCTCGAGGGAACGTCGACACGGATATTCTGCCTTGACAGCGCGCTCTTGAGGTCGACGCTGATCGACAGCGGCGTGAGGTCGAGGTATTCGTAGGTCTGGAGCACCGGAAGCACGAACGCCGCGCCGCCGTGGATGCACTTTGCGGGGCGGGAGGTGCCGTCGGCAGCCTTACCGACCTTACCGCTTATGACCATGATCTTGTCGGGGGGGCACTTTTTGTAGCGCGATATGATCGTTACAAAAAGCATAAATGCTATCAGCACAACGGCGCAGATGATGATCACTACTGCGGGTCCGAGTGCTGTGCCCGCGAGAGCAACGGTTGAAAATTTCATTGATTTTGTCCTTTCTTTAAGTTATTTGGTTAATATGATACGGATTAAAGCTCCTGCACATGGGTCGTCAGCCGTTTTTTTCGTTCGGATTCGCTATCGGCTCGACGACAAGGGTGCCGTTCTCGGCGAATGCAACGACGCGGACATACGCTCCGGTCTTAAGCTCGGTATTTCCCGTCGTTACCGCGGGAAATTCGCGCAGCTGTTCCTGCACGGTGAGGTTCACCTTGCCCGCCGATCTTCCGCCGGCGGGAACCGTAAGGTATACCTGCCCGACCTTGCCGACCGCATTGCGCATATCAAGGTTGCCCGACTGCTGAAGGCGCGAGATCGCCTTCATGGCAAAGGCTACTCCGATAAGAGTAAGTATTCCGAGCGCGGCGGAGATCGCGATCCCCGCCCATACGTGGAGCCCCGTGCCGGGGTCGAGCAGTCCAAATCCGCTCCAGCCCATAATGCAGAGCATAGATACGATCCCGCGGAACGAGAATACGCTAAGCCCCGCGTCGGGCGTGTCGGAATCGAGTCCCGAATCTCCGTCGGCATCAGTGTCGGGCACGCCGTCACCGTCAAGGTCGGCGCCGTCTCCCGTGTCGGCATCTCCGTGTCCGCCGAGCCCCACGAGCATCATTATTATCTGAATTATCAGGAGCATCGTGGAGGGTACGGCTATGCAGAGGAAAATCTTCTGCCCAAGGATCAGCCCGTTCCAGAATTCAATCATTTTTGTGAGTTCCTCCTCAGTTGTTCATAAGTCCCGCTACCCGGCTGTCGGAGTAGCCCTTTATAAGTGCTGCGTAGTACGCCATGATGATGATCTCGAGGGCGTTGGTCAGCCGTTTGCGCGCACCGGTGACCTTCTCCTCGTAATCTGCCGTAACGACCGCGATACAGCGACGGAGTGTTCCGCCTCCGACGCTGACATCCTCGGTCATTATCTTATCAAGTATGCGGCAGATGTAGTCGTAGAGCACCGAATCCTTTATTATATCGTCGCTCCGGTCGTCGACACTGCCGTTGACGTATCTGATAAGAAATGCGATGTGGTCAAGCTGCATACAGCTCCGCAGCATATTTATTATCAGAATATGCGCCACCTGATCGATATTGTACTTTTTCAGCTTTGCGTTACCTACCCAGCCGCGCTTCGTCCAGTTCTGAAGCGTCGATCCGTCTATCCCCGATATCTCCCTGATCTGATTCAGCATAATGCCGTCCGTGATATAGAAGATCTTTGATAGAAAAGCAAGCCCCGTCACGTTTCCCATGTCCTGCTTTCGCAGTATCGTGCCGGGAATGTATTCGTCGGTTATCTGAAGGTTCATTTTATCATCTCCTTAGCCTTTTTCTTTTATTTCTTCATCCTGCTTTTAAATTATATCACACAGTCACTTGACTGTCAATAGCGTTTGTGTGAATTTACAATTCGATAATATATTTCCTATGTCGGGCATAGGATTTAAGGGGGCATCTGAATATTCCGCGTGCGTCTGCCGTAGGGCAATTTTTCGTGATTCTCAAAAAAGTCGCGCGCATGGTCGATCCCTCGGAAAATAATTATTGCAGATATGACGGACATATACCGTTTAGCGAGGATTTTTCAGAGGTTCCCTTAAGATGATGAACAGAAAAACAGGTATAAAAAAAGCCGCGAAGGCGATCAGAACGTTCTTCCCGGCTGTAACGGTTTTTGCGGCGCTTTTCGTATCGGGCGATCCGCTGTTTGCCTCATGTGCGCTCGCCGCCGCGGCAATACACGAGGTCGGGCATATCCTTGCGGCTTGCGCTCTCGGGATAAGGCTGCGAAGGTTCTCCTTCAGTATGCTCGGAGCGCGCCTCGTCACAGACAGCGGCACGGTTCCTTATCTGAAGGAGGCGGCACTGGCGGCGGCGGGGCCTGCGGTGAACCTGCTCGGGGCGGCATATGCCTATCCGCTGATGCAGGTCTGCACGGGCAAGGCGAGGGAATTCTTCGAATATTTTCTTATATCGTGTTGCTTTCTCGCGATGCTGAACCTGCTTCCGATAAAGAGTTTTGACGGCGGAAGGATACTTTTCTGCCTGCTTGCAAATATATCCGACAGGTTTGCCGACGGAAGGCTTGCGGATGCCTTTTCGTTTTTGAGTCTGTTCTGCCTCTGGAGCACCTCTGTGTACCTTCTTTTGCGAACCGGCTCGTCGCTCTCTCTCTTCGTTTTTTCGGCGTCGCTGTTTATGCGGATGACGGAAAGCTGACCGAACAAGGCGGGCAGGCCGAGCCTGCTCCCCTTGCTCGCGGTTCATTCACTGAAGGGTGAAGTCCTCACCCGGAGATAATGTCGGCAAAAAGGTAGCAAGGACTACAACCCCACGCCTTTTTGAAAGTTTTCGCCCGCCTTTTTCAAAAGGCGGCGCACATCCAAGGCGCGTAGCCTTGGTCGCTCTCCGCAGAGAGCGAAACTCCCCTTTACGGCATTTTCTTTTTGCTTAGCTTTTTCTTTTGTGCCTGCTATGGGCAAAAGAAAAAGCGCCGATGCCCTTTTGCAGACATTATTTCTGTAAAAAGAGTTCCCACAGACCAATAAAACGGTTTGTGGGAACTT
>CALYSG010000050.1 GCA_945485605.1 uncultured Clostridia bacterium | reverse complement strand
GAAAGATGGCTCAGCTCGACAAGACCTTCCCGACTCTCGACTGTGCGGCGTGTATACTCACTCCGAAAATGGTCGAAGCGGCGCAGCATGAAAACATCAGGATCTACTCATACAGCGAGGTCAGCGAGGTAAAGGGCTTTGTCGGTAACTTCAAGGTCAAAATCAAGTGCAAGGCCCGCTATGTAAAAGAGGATGTCTGTACCGGTTGCGGACTCTGCACCGAAAAGTGCCCGCAGAAAAAGGTACCTAATGAATTTAACCTCGGCATGGACAACCGCCGTGCGATATACATCCCCTTCGCTCAGGCAGTTCCGAAGGTCGCCGTTATCGATCCCGATTACTGCAATATGCTTAAAAACGGCAAATGCGGCGTATGCTCAAAGGTCTGCGCCGCCGGTGCCATTGATTATCATGCCAAGGACGAATTCGTCGAGGAACAGTACGGTGCTATCGTAGTTGCTACCGGCTTTGAACCTATAAAGATCGACAAATACGACGAATTTGCCTACTCTCAGAGCCCCGATGTTGTGACGTCTCTCGAGTTCGAGCGTCTCATGAACGCCGCGGGACCGACGGGAGGCACTCTTCTCAGACCTTCCGACGGAAAACATCCGAAAACGATTGTTTTCGTGCAGTGCGTAGGCTCACGTGAGTGTAATTCGACAAAAGGCGGAAAGTCCTACTGCTCGAAGATCTGTTGTATGTATACGGCAAAGCACGCCATGCTGACCCGTGAAAAATATCCCGACACAGACGTCTATGTATTCTATATCGACGTCCGTACGCCCGGAAAGAACTTTGATGAATTCCAGCGCCGTGCCGTCGAACAGTATGGCGTTCACTATGTCAAGGGAATGGTAGGTAAGGTCGTTCCGGATAACGGTGTGCTTAAGGTTCAGGCATCAGATCTTCTTGCCGGCAAGCAGCTTCATATTGATGCAGACATGGTAGTCCTTGCCGCAGCGATAGAACCCGACAAAACCGCACGTCCGCTCGCAGGTATGCTCGCCGCGAGTATGGACACGAACGACTTCTTTACCGAGGCTCACCCGAAGCTCCGCCCGGTCGAAAGCCCGACCGCCGGAATATTCCTTTCGGGTGCGTGCCAAGGACCGAAGGATATCCCCGAAACGGTTGCTCAGGCGGGTGCCGCAGCGTCGAAGGTCATAGGGCTTCTCGTTCACGACAGTCTTACCTGCAATCCCTGCGTTGCGCACTCGGACGAACTTCTCTGCAACGGGTGCTCGCAGTGTGAGAAGGTATGTCCTTACGGCGCGATAACCTATGTCGAAAAGGAATTCAGAATGCCCGATCGCACGACGAAGATACGCCGGGTTTCCAGCGTAAACCCCGCCGTATGTCAGGGCTGCGGTGCCTGCACCGTCGCCTGCCCGTCGGGGGCTATGGATCTTTCGGGCTTCTCCAATAAACAAATTCTGGCGGAGGTCGATGCTATATGCCGATGAATGAAAACGAATTCAAGCCTAAGATCGTCGCGTTCTGTTGCAACTGGTGCTCCTACGCCGGTGCCGATCTCGCCGGAACGAACAGGCTTCAGTACCCCGCGGATATAAAGATCATCCGCGTTCCCTGCTCCTGCCGCGTAAACCCGCTCTTTGTGCTTCGTGCTTTCCAGCGCGGTGCCGACGGAGTGATAATCTGCGGCTGCCACCCCGGTGACTGCCACTACACGACCGGAAACTACTATGCCAGAAGGCGCATGACACTTCTCTTCTCGATGCTCGACTACCTCGGTATCGAAAGAGGCAGAACGAGAGTCGAGTGGGTTTCCGCTGCCGAGGGCAACAAGTTTGCCGAAACAATGAACGACTTCGTTTCCACCGTCACAAAGCTCGGTGAAAACAAGAGACTGGAGGATCTGCGATGCGCGAACAAATGATTTCACGTGCCTGCGAGTTGCTCGCAAACGGAAGCGTCGACCGCGTCATCGGCTGGGAACGCGGCGAATTCGTCTACGACGTTACTCCCGCGGTCTTCAATGATGCCGAGGACCTCAAAAGCAGGTTCGTATTTGACCTTTTCTGCGGTGCAAACCTTTCAAAGTATCTTGTGAGCGAGACAGCAAAGGGCGGAAAGGTCCTCGCATTCCTCAAGCCCTGTGATACTTACAGCTTCAATCAGCTTCTTGCCGAGCACAGAGTAAAGCGTGAGAATTTTTACATTATAGGGGTTGAGTGCAACGGAATGGCTGACATCAACCGTATCCGTGAAGCCGGAGCATCGGGAATAAAGTCAATCTCGTCTGCCGGCGACAAGGTTACCGTCAGCACGGTATACGGTGACCGTGAATTTACGCTTTCCGATGTTATCGCAGAGAGATGCTCAAGCTGCAAGAGCCGCCACCACGTCGTCTACGACGAGCTTATGGGTAAGGACGGCGAAGTGCTTGATTCGAACCGCTTCGATATGGTCGAAAAGCTCGAGAAGATGACGCCCGACGAAAGATTCGAGTTCTGGCGCGGAGAGCTTTCGCGATGCATACGTTGCAATGCCTGTCGAAATGTCTGCCCCGCCTGCACCTGTGAAAAGTGCATTTTCGATAACGCCTCGTCGGGCTTTGAAAACAAGGCTGCCGCCGACACGTTTGAAGAAAATATGTTCCATATAATCCGCGCTTTCCATGTGGCGGGACGTTGCACAGACTGCGGAGAATGCTCGCGTGTCTGCCCCGCACACATTCCGCTCCATCTGCTCAACCGCAAGTTTATTAAGGATATTAATGAGCTTTACGGCGATTATCAGGCGGGTGCCGAGGTCAATGAACGCGGTCCGCTCGTGAACTTCACGCAGGATGACGCGAATCCCTCTATCGTCAATGAAAGGGGGAACGGCTGACAATGTACAGAATATCTCTTGATTCAATTGACAATCTCTTCGCGGCGATATCGGCTGTCGAAAAGCTCTATATCCCCGCCGACCGCGAGGACGGTCAGTCATATTTCACCGAATGGAAAGAGGGAGTGAAGCTCTCCGATAATCTCAACACTTTCCGCTCGGCAAAGGGACTCTTCTTTCCGCAGGTACAGGATCTCGTGAGTTTCCGAACCGAGGGAAAAAAGATCGAGGTCATCGACACAAGAAAAGAAACCGAGGACTTCGTTGTTTTCGGTGTACGCGCATGCGATGCGGCTTCGTTCGGAATACTTGACAGAGTATTCCTGTCAGATCCGGTTGACAGCTACTACAAAACCAACCGCGATCACGGAACGGTCATGACTCTTGCCTGCAACAGACCCGACGAGACCTGCTTCTGCACCTCTTTCGGCATCGATCCTTCCGACCCGGCCGGCGATATATCCTGCTGGAAGGATAAAGAAAATCTTTACCTAAAGTCGCTGACCGAAAAGGGTGAAAAGCTCGTATACGCACTCAAAGATCTGCTCACAGAGTGTGATGAGAACGCCGCCGACACGGTCAAGGCCGAGGTCAAAGCAGTAATGAATGAGCTTCCGCTCTCGAACCTCAAGCCCGATGACTTCACGGGAGAACAGCTCTCGGTCTTCAATTCGGAAAAGTGGAAGGAGCTCTACCGCTCGTGCATCGGTTGCGGGACCTGCACCTTCGTCTGCCCGACCTGCCAGTGCTATGACATAAAGGATTTCAATACCGGAAAAGGTATCGAACGCTTCAGATGCTGGGACAGCTGTATGTATTCCGATTTCACAATGATGGCATCCGGAACGCCGAGGCTGACACAGCTTGAACGCTTCCGACAGAGATTTATGCACAAGCTCGTTTACTTCCCGATGAACAATGACGGGGTTTACGGCTGTGTCGGATGCGGAAGATGCCTCAGAAAATGCCCTGTCTCAATGAATATTGTAAAAGTTATGAAGAGCCTCGGAGGTGACGCGAAATGATTAACGACACGCTTATCCCGTCGGTTGCCGTTGTCACCGACATACGCACCGATACGCCGGATGTGAAGACCTTCCGCGTCGTTACTCAGGACGGCAAGAAGCCCTTCGATCACAAGCCCGGTCAATGCGCCATGCTCTCGATACCCGGAGTCGGTGAGGCTATGTTCTCTATCACCTCGTCACCTACGGTTAAGGAATACCTTGAATTCTCGATCAAGAAGTGCGGTTGTCTCACATCATGGTTACACATGATCGAACCGGGTCAGGAAATCTGCATAAGAGGACCTTACGGCAACAGCTTCCCGGTCGACACCGACTTTGTCGACAAGGATCTGCTCTTCGTCGCCGGAGGTATAGGGCTCGCTCCTCTCCGCTCGGTCATAAACTATTGCCGTGCGAACCGAGAAAATTACAGACACATTGATGTAGTTTACGGCGCACGCTCTATGGACGATCTCGTCGATTATCAGGAGATCATATCCGAGTGGCAGAAGGAAGAGGATATGAATGTCTACCTCACTATCGACCGCCCGCAGGAAGGGTGGAACGGTCACGTCGGCTTTGTTCCGAACTATGTCACCGAGCTCGGTTTTGATAAAACGAGGACAGTCATTATCTGCGGTCCTCCAATAATGATTAAATTTACGCTTGCCGGACTCACGACTCTCGGTTTTGAAAAGTCACAGATCTACACCACTATGGAAATGAGAATGAAGTGCGGCGTCGGTAAATGCGGCAGATGCAACATTGGCAACAAATACGTTTGCCACGACGGTCCGGTATTCCGTCTTGATCAGCTCAGCGAGCTGCCGGACGAATATTGATAAGGAGTATCAAAAATGCAAGATATGGTTAATGTTTACCTTATGGGTAAAAAGTATGTTGTCCCCTCAAACCTCACTATTATGGGAGCTATGGAATACTCCGGCTATCAGCTCGTTCGCGGATGCGGATGCCGCTGCGGCTTCTGCGGAGCCTGTGCCACCATTTACAGGATCAAGGGCGAACGTGAACTGAAGGTCTGCCTCGCCTGTCAGACTCAGGTGCAGGACAATATGTATGTCGCGACCCTGCCCTTCTTCCCTCTCATAAAGCAGGTCTACGACATTGAAAAGGTCAAACCCGAACAGGCTGTCATGATGCAGCTCTACCCCGAAATTTACAGCTGCATAGGTTGCAATGCCTGCACAAAGGCGTGTCCTCAGGGGCTAAACGTTATGCAATACATAGCCTACGCCCAGCGCGGAGATTTCAAGAAGTGCGCAGAAGAATCCTTTGACTGCGTTATGTGCGGCATCTGCTCTTCAAGATGCCCCGCCGGTATCACTCATCCGCAGGTCGCCCTCCTTTCAAGACGCCTTACGGGCAAGTATCTTGCCCCTAAAAGCGAACATCTTGAAAATAGAGTTAAGGAGATCAACAACGGGGACTTCAAGGAGCTCATCGAAGGTCTTATGGGCAAACCGATATCCGAGCTGAAAGAGCTCTACAATACAAGAGTCATCGAGAAATAAGGGGGGGCTGAGATGTACACACAGGAAATGCTTGATTCAATCAAAAAGGTAGAAGCGACCCGCTCTTCGCGTATCGGAGTTGAACCCCGTCGCATGGATGCCGACGAGAAGGACAATTTGCTTCGCGAATTTCATCCCGACTATATAGTCTCTCAGTTCACTGAACTGAAAATGGGTCCCAACAAGGGTGAAAAAGTTCCGCTTGAGCTCGCCGCTGCGCTTCAGGCGCACAGCCGTATAAAGGCAAGCGACGTTGATCTCTCGAATCCCGACTACGATGTTGATGTTCTCGTCATAGGCGGCGGCGGTGCGGGTTCATCGGCGGCAATTATGGCTCACGAGGGCGGCGCAAACGTCATGATCGTCACGAAGCTCCGTCACGGTGACGCCAATACTATGATGGCTGAGGGCGGAATACAGGCTGCCGACAAGCCGAATGATTCTCCGGCGATCCATTACCTTGACGCTATGGGCGGCGGTCACTTCAAAAACGTTCCCGAACTGCTTGAAAAGCTCGTGTGCGAGGGGCCCGATGCCGTAAAATGGTTAAACGACCTCGGAGTTCTCTTTGACAAGGAGCCCGACGGAACGATGATAACAACTCACGGCGGCGGAACATCGAGAAAGCGTATGCACGCGGCGAAGGACTACACCGGAGCCGAAATAATGAGAGTGCTCCGCGACGAGGTCATAAACCGCGGCATTCCCGTAGTTGATTTCACATCTGCCGTTGAAATAATTCTTGATGAAAACGGCAAGGCAGCCGGTGCTGTCCTTATGAATATGGAAACTCATGACCTCCTCGTTGCAAAGGCAAAGACGGTCATTATAGCCACCGGCGGTGCCGGGCGTATGCACTATCAGGGCTTCCCGACCTCTAACCACTACGGTGCAACGGCTGACGGACTCGTGCTCGCCTACCGTGTCGGTGCTCCCCTGCTCTATGCCTACACGCTTCAGTATCACCCGACCGGCGTTGCTTATCCCTCTCAGATCTACGGAGCTCTCGTTACCGAAAAGGTACGTTCGATCGGAGCTATGCTCGTCAACTCGGAAGGTGAAGCCTTCATGCACCCGCTCGAAACGCGTGACGTCGCGGCTGCTTCCATAATCCGTGAGTGCAAAGCACGCCACAAGGGCGTTGACATTCCCGGCGGAGGATACGGTATCTGGCTCGACACGCCTATGATCGAGATGATCCACGGTGAGGGCACTATCGAGAAAAGGATCCCGGCGATGCTCCGTATGTACCTTAAGTACGACATAGATATGCGCAAGGTACCGATCCTCATTTATCCGACTCTTCACTATCAGAACGGAGGTATCAAGATCGCGGCTGACGGCATGAGCGATGTTGAGAATCTATACGTTGCCGGTGAAGCTGTCGGAGGTATCCACGGTGAAAACCGACTCATGGGCAATTCGCTGCTTGATGTTATAGTCTTCGGTCGCAATGCCGGCGTCAGCGCCGCGGCAAAGGCGAAGAAAACTACTGTCGGGGCACTCACACTTGACCATATTGCAAAATTTGACAAAGAGCTTGCCGACGCAGGAATCGTAACCGACAAGGTCTCCCCGATCCTCCTTCCAAGATACACTCACGGGAATCCGAGATACGAAGCCAAATAAGCGGAGGCAGACAAAAATATGACAGCATATCTGGGTGAAGTAGTCAAGTCGATCTTCTCTGTTCTCTTCGTGGCCTTTGCAATAGGTGCACTCGGCTATCTGCTCGGTGCAATAAAGATCAAAGGTATCTCGCTCGGAACCGCCGGCGTTCTCGTCGTTGCTTTGGCTTACGGCATTCTTGCACACTCTGTTCCGAGCTTTACCATAGGAGAAAGCATAATAACCCTTTTCACCGACACTCTCATAAATAATTACAACCTCATCTCGCATATCGGAACGGCACTGTTCGTTACGGCGGTCGGTCTGATAGCAGGTCCGAAATTCTTCCGCACATTCAACAAAAAATCCCTTGCCTACATATTAATGGGCGTTGTGGTCATCGGCATCGGCGCCGTTACTGCGGCAGGTCTTACTCTTGCTGACAAGAACCTCTCTGCCGAAATGGCTGTCGGACTTCTGACGGGAGCTCTCACGAGCACTCCGGGACTTTCGGCAGCAAAAGAAGCCGCAACATCTCCCGAAGGCGCTAACGAGGTCACCGCAGGCTACGGAATCGCCTACCTCTTCGGAGTCCTCGGAGTGGTTCTCTTCGTCCAACTTATGCCGAAGATCCTTCGTATCGATATTGAAAAGGAAAGGAAAACCTTTGTCGCCGCAAATGCGGTAAAGGTAAAGGAGCACAAGGGCAAGCTCATACAGCTTGAGCCGCTCGGAGCGTTCCCCTTCTTCCTCGTAATTGCACTCGGCTATATCATCGGTTCGATAAAGATACCCGGGATAAATTTCTCGCTCGGCGGAACGGGCGGTATGCTGATTGCGGGTCTTGTGATCGGTCATTTCGGTCACATAGGTCCTATTGACTGCCGCGTCGGCAAAAACACGCTTAACTTCTTCCGCGAGCTCGGACTCGTTCTCTTCCTTATCGGCGCCGGTGTTCCCGGAGGAGTCAACTTCGTGGAAAATTTCAAACCCATTTACTTTGTTTACGGAGCTATTATGACTCTCGTTCCGATGATAGTAGGATTTATCCTCGCTAAGTTCGTGTTCAAGCTGAGCATATTCAATAACCTCGGCTCGATTACCGGAGGCATGACCTCCACCCCCGCGCTCGGTGCTCTTATCAGCACCGCCGGAACCGACGATGTCTCCTCTGCCTACGCGGCAACCTACCCGGTAGCGCTGATACTCGTCGTTATTGCGGCAAAACTAATAGTTATGTTCGTAAAATAAACGTCATCAAAAACACCTCCCGCATCTGATATGCACCCCAAAAGTTAGACACTTTTGGAGGTGCATATTTTTATGTGTAAAACAGAATGAGCCCAGTTCAATACCGAGCTCATTCGCAAATGATTTAATATTTAATTTTTGTCTAAACTTTTGGGTTCACTTCAATCGCGGTAGGTGTTTTTGATTTATTTGAATTCAGTTCTGATATTCGATCTGAACGTTTTTGAACATAAATTTGTTCGGAGAGACGTTCATTTCTGTTCCGCTTGAGCCGACCTTAAGGTTCTTGACAGTAACCTTCTCTGTAATAACCATCGGGTATTTAGGCGAATAATTATCCGAATTCCACGACGAATTAAAGTTTGCAAAGAGATAAGTGGACGAAACCGATGCCCCGCGTATCTCAAGTCCGTCTATCGTAATATTCTTCGGCAGGTAGCAGGTGTAACCGAAATCGTGTGTGCAGGGATTTGAACCGTTTATTATGATGTATTTGTCCGGAGCCTTTGCGGGAGCAAAAACGCAGTTCTTTATTATAATGTCGCCCTCCCATGTGCTTCCGTAGTCGGAACGGAGATTTATGAAGTTATTATTGTTATGGACCTTTGTATTCTCTATAAGTGCCGTTCCTCCTCCGATAAGGTTGATTCCCTGATGCCCTAACTCACAGCCTATTATCGTAACGTTTCTGACGCCGCGATGTGCGTCAAAACGCGAGAAAACACAATTTGAAAGCAAAAGATTGCGGCTTGTATTCGAGGCAAAAACCCCCCAGTATTTTGAATCGGTTATGCTGTTCGTCTGCGTGCAACCCGAAATTTCAATATTTATACAGTTCGTAACGGTAAAATCGTATGTACCTTTGCTTACGGTGTTTCCGGCACTTCCGATCGCCTTATATGTCTTATGACCCGTAAATACGCAGTTTATGAATTTGCTGTCAACCGAACCATGGACAATGAGTATTCCGTAGTACGGAGAACCGACGGAACCTTCACCGGTAACATAATGTTTGAGTCCCTCAACAGTTACATTGGAACGGTAAATGCGTATGCCACGGTAATAATAGTGCGACGAGTCTTCTTTATTTGCAATCGTTGTAAATGTGCCTCCGACTATCATAAGCGGCTTTTCTTCGATACAACGGTAGTTTATGCTTGTAACAGTATCAAAGTCCCATGAAATAGGTGTCGACGGATCGACATTTCCGTTTTCGTCAACAAGGAAGGTATCGGTCATATCAGAACCGCCGTCCTGATTATTTCCGTATCTTATAAATTGTTTCTTATTTGAGTTATATGCAGTCACAATGCATCTGCCGGGGAATTTCAAGTCGATCTTAGTCTGCCCCTTTGAAAGCTTTGTGACCTGTCCGGTTATATCCTGAACTCCGTATGTGGCATTTACGATAAATATCTCTTGATACCTGTCATTTCCCGTGGTATCAACGCCGGAATCATCGACAATAAAGTTTGCATACTGCCAGTCGGTATCTGTCTTGATGTGAGCGCTGAGCGCCTTTGACCCGATATAATATGTTGCTCCTTCCCTTGCATATACCGGAAGTCCCTTCTCATTTGCATATTCGTGCGCCTTGCAGATAGCCTCCATATCGTCGGTCTTACCGTCACCGACCGCACCGAAGTCCTCATAACAGACGACAGTGCCGAAATTGTCGAGTGTAGCCTTCGGGTTCTGCTCGACCTTGTAAACAGACTCCGAGACGGTTCCCACAAGCAGCGAAAGAGCCATACTGATCCCACGCGAAAGCCCCGTGCGCTCCGAACCGGTAAGGTAAATGTTGCCGTTCTCTGCCTTGAAGTCAAACGCCGTACCGTCCTTAACCGTTGAAAGAACTATTTTGTGAGTTCCGTCGCCGTTTCCGTCAAGGTAAATGCCCGAAAGTTTGAATATACGCGCACGGAGAGTTTCGATAGCCGTTTCGCAGATCTTATCTCCTTCCGGATATGAGAATGAAAAGTCCTGAATCGGAACACCGTTGTATTCTATTCCCTCAAGGACCTTGTCCGGAGAGTAATAGAACGAGTAATTTCTGTCGATCATAAAAGCTCCTTTCTCGGGCAAAAGAGTGATGAATTTCCTGACTCCTTCAAGAGTACTGGTTTCACTTCCGCCTCGTATAACGACGCGATTGTCTATGACTCTTATAAGATAGTCGTCTCTTCCGAGATAATCCTTACCGGGAATCGGGACAGTCGTATTCTCATACCTCGTCGTACCTATAAGGATCTCATATTCCGAAAGATTCTCCTTCGGAAGATCGGTATCGAGACCCGGCTTGTCGCCGATCTTTCCGATAGCGTCACTCAGCTCTCTCATGGCATCAAGAATCTCTTTGCCGGCAGTCATAGGTCTCACGATCGTGTATCCGCATTTGCCGTCCTTATCGACGATCACAAGCTTGCTTTCCGGCACTTCGGGTTCATCGGGGCTATCCCCGCTGCCACTTACGGGATCGGTAGGCTCGTCTGTGGGCTGCGAGGTTTCGTCGTTCTTTCCACCCGTCGCACAGGAACACAAAAGCGCTGCGATCAGTAATGCAAGTGCGAAAACAAAAAGAGTCTTCTTCATTTCATTTGTTCTCCTTCTGATGATGTTTTATTTCTTTTATTTATAAAAAAGTTTTTTATGGGGATCAGACATTCGTCTGCGAGCACGCCTCCGACGATCTCGGGCTTGTGGTTTAGCGAAAAGGAATTTAGGTCTATAACGCTCCCGAATGCTCCGGCGCGAAGATCCTTGGCACCGTAGATCACTCTGACAATCCTCGAGTTTACGCATGCACCGGCACACATCGGACACGGCTCAAGCGTTACATAAAGGTCGCAACCGATAAGCCTCCAGCCGTGAAGTGCGGCACAAGCCCTCTCTATCGCGGTGATCTCGGCGTGCCGTGTTGCATCCTTCAAAGTTTCCCGCTCGTTATGCGCACGCGCAATGATCTCACCGTTTCGAACTATAACAGCCCCGACAGGCACTTCTCCGATTTCAGCGGCGAGCATAGCCTCCTTTATCGCCTCACGCATAAAAAACTCGTCATCTTTTATGTTTACGTCAGTCATATCAAAATAAGACTCGAAAACGCAAGTAATACGGATATTACTATAAATACTATGACGGTCGGAGAAAAGAAAAGTCGCGTTACCCTTCCCGCTGGAAGCGCCAAAGCACCGATATCCTCATCGGTTATTCCGTAAATTCCGTCGTTTAAATCTTTCACACTTCTGCGGCGGCGCCGGTTCTTTGACAACTTCCCAACAAGGTATATAATGCAGCGGATCCCCCC
>CALYSG010000049.1 GCA_945485605.1 uncultured Clostridia bacterium | reverse complement strand
ACCGTTTCGGGTGCCTTTTCGGGGTAAAGCTCTGCCTCCACAGTACCGTAGTCTTCGCTTTCGATTCTGATTTTAGGATTACTCATATAATTCCCACCTTTCTTTTGTATTTATCAATGATATCCGGATATGCCGCGAGGAACAGCTCGTTCACGCGGTCGTTTTTCCCATTCGTGTCGAGCCATCCGAACAGCACCTCCATTCCCGTGGCAGCGCGATACTGTCCTACGCTCGCACCCTTCGGGGTATTCGTATGCCCTATGTTCCTGCCTCGCCTGAATACTGCGGACTCATCCTCTGTAAGGATCGGAAGGATCTTCTTCACAGCCTCTGCCTGCGCCCCCGCACGAACGAAATCGAGTGCCGCTGAGTTCAGCTCGGATGAATGTGAAATACCGCAGGAGACGAGAAACCTCCTCACACAAAGCTCAATTACGCAGTCGCCGAGGTAAGCAAGAGCCTTAACCGAAATCTCACTCACGGCAGTCTCCTTTCCGTTTCTTTAAGTACAGCCTCGGCAGCCAAACAGACATCCTTCCCGCAAATGCCGCAACCGGCGGCGCGTGCATGACCTCCTCCTCCGAAGACCGCACAAAGATCGGCGGCATTCACGCTTCCGACAGTGCGCACGGAAACACGGCAGTTATCATCGCCGGGGGCATTGCGCACCGAGAAGGCGACCTCAACGCCCTCCGCCGATCGCGCCGCCTCGATAAACATATCGCAGTCCGACTTCTCTATCTTCTCGCGTTCGATCTCGTCTGCAGTAACGGCAACATAACATACCCTGCCGTCACAGGCATACTTCATTTTTTCAAGTCCCAGTTTCAGCGCACGCAGTGCCGAAGGCGACTTCGATTCAAAAAGTCTCCTGTTTATCTCCGCCGCATCGATCCCGTAAGACAGAAGCTCAGCCGCCGCGCGGTGAGTAGCCGACGTAGTATTCGAGAATCTGAAGCCTCCGGTATCGGAGCTTATCGCCGCGTATATTCTTTCGACGGTTTTCAGCTTAAGACAAGGCAAAAGCGACTTTGCTTTAAGCTCGTTTGCAATCGCAAAGATGATCTCGCCGGTAGCCGCCGAAAAAGGATCAACATAGCCGTCTGCATATCTCTCGCCTACTCCGTGGTGATCTATCATCAGCGAAGGCTTAAATTTCCCGAAAAGCTCCCCGAGCTGGGAAGGCGATGCCGAATCGACGGCGATGACTCTCGCAATGTCGGCAAATCCTTCCGGCAGGCTCGAAGCATTAACACTCTCCTGATCCCCCTCGGCAAGGAAAGCGAGCCTTCCCGGAAGCTCATCGGCGCAGAGGCAGTAGGCCTCTCCCCCCATATCCTTTATAAGGTCGGCAAGTGCGAAAGCCGAGCCCGCCGCATCTGCATCGGGGCGGGCGTGGAAGAGCACCAGCGCCTTATTTACCCCGGCGATCTCTGCGGTAATCTCACCGAGCGCAAGATCCTTATACATCTTCTTCGCCGCGTTCAGCCGCGTTCTTTTTCGATTCTTCCTCGACCTGCTTCATCAGTGCCGAAATACGTGCGCCATGTTCGATAGAATGGTCCTCTACGAAGGTCAGCTCGGGCGTGATCCGAAGGTTCATATTCCGCGAGATATATCCGCGGACAAAGCCCGACGATGAGGAAAGTCCCTTCGCTACCTCTTTTTTGTCGCCGCGAAGCGACGAGTAATATATCTTCGCAAATTTCAGGTCGGGTGTAACCTCGACCGCCGTGACGCTCACGAAAGCCTCGGCAACGCGAGGATCCTTTATCTCGCGCATAGCCTCTGCGACCTGCTTCTGCATTTCGTCGTTAATGCGCCCTGCTCTGTGTTTTGCCATTTTGTTCTCCTTTCCGAAAAGTTATACTGTCTTTATCTTCTCCTCTTTGTCGGCTTTTTAGCCGAAAAACCGAAGTTTCCGATCCTCTGCCCCAGCGCATAGTATTCACCGTGAGCAAAGGCGCACAGCCCCGCACGCTCAAGGTGCAGCTTTCCCGCGCTGTCGATAAGCGAAGGCTCGACTCCTATCGCCACGATGTCGGAGATAAACATATCGTGGCTCCCGAGCGGCACTATCTGCCTTACCCTGCACTCGATCGACAGAGGAGACTCGCCGATAGACGGGCAGGCTGTCTCAAAGGATTTAGCAGCCGTCAGTCCGCATCTTTCGAACTTGTCGACCTTCGCTCCCGTGTATATACCGCAATAGTCGGCCGCCCGCACGAGAGAGGCAGGCGTAAGGTTTATAACGAACTCTCCGCTCTCTTTGATGAGCCCGTAAGAATATCTCTTCGGTCTGACAGAGATATAGGTCGTCGGCGGCTGTGTGGAAAGGATCCCGCACCACGCGACGGTTATTATATTCGTGTGATCGGCGCTTCCGCAGCTCACCATTACGGCGGGCAGAGGCGCAAGCAGAGCTCCGCCTCCCCATTTCTGCTTTTCCATATGCAGATGATCCTTCCCCGAAAGCTGCCCCGACGGAATTATCCGACAGGGCAGCTTTTCAGACTTTATAAGTTTTTCCCGTCAGTGCGTGTCCTTCATCGACGCGAGAGTTTCGACGAACTCCGCAAAGGGTGCCTTTCTCACGAACATATCATAGAAGGTCTTTATCATGGCGACGTCAGCCTCGTCGGTGATCTCGCAATACTTCGCGAGAGCCGCGGCAACTCCGTTTTCGCGGCAGAAGGTCGAGATCTCGACCGCCGCGGCGTCATCGGGCAGATCGTAGAGAAGCCCTGCGGCGATGGCAACGGCGATATGCGCCGGAACGCCTCCCTCTTCCCTGACCATCTTGAATGCTCCGGTAAGTCTGTCACCCGACGAGAGCTTTCTCTTCGGATCACGTCCGACACGTGCGACGGTATCTACGAGCATCTTGTTCTCAAAGCGGATCATAAGATCCTCTGCAAACTGCATCGTATCGTCAAGAGGCGCACCGTGACGCTTTGCAAGTGCTCTCGCCGACTCGATAAGCGCACGGGTGAGGATATACTTGATCTCACCGTCTGTCGCTATCTCGAATATGTAGTTATAGCCCTTCTGATAACCAACATAAGCCTGCAACGCGTGACCCATGTTGTGTATGAGCAGCTTGCGCTCGATGAAGAATCTGAAGGGTGTGAAGGCGACAAGGTTCGGGATCTTCGGAAGCTCGCATCCGACGGGACGGAAGCCTGCAAGGTCGACCGGAAGCTCGTCGTAGGGCTCGGCGCAGACGGCAAGCGGATCGGCAGCCTTCAGGTCGTCCGGCGTCGGGGGAACCGTGCGTCCGACGGAAACACAGACAAATCCTATGTTTTCTTCAAACCAGCCCTTTACCTCCTCGGGTATGTGGGGCTCGACAAGTCCGTGAAGATATTCGTTCGAGCCTATCATATTCTCACAGATAAGTATATTGAGCGGTGCGTTCTTTGCGGCTCTCTTTACGACGGCCTCGGCTATCAGGGGAGCGACAAAGGGAAGTATATTTACACCGAGCGCCGTTGCCATGATGTCACAGTCCGCGATAGCCTCGATCACAGCGGCACTGTCCTTGCCGTTGACGGCTTTAAGATTCTTCACCGACTCGGGAACGTACCTGTCCTTGCGTGTGAAGTAGATCGGATACTCGCCCCTTTCGTTGAGAAGGTCAACTACCTCTTTGTTGACATCGATAAAGGTAGTATCGTAACCCGAAAGGTAAAACTTCTGACCGATGAAGCCGCGCCCGATATTGCCGGCTCCGTACATTACTGCTTTCATAAAAAACCTCCGTAAAGCCAAAAGGCTGTCTGAAATCATTATCTGTTTTATTATATCAGATTTCCTTCTCAATTACAATATATAAAGCAAAAATAATCTGACATAAGGCTTTCTGTTGACTTTTCCCCGCCGCTATGCTAAAATCATTCATATATGATTTATAAGGAGAAACGCTATGAAAAAGAAAAATACAATACCCGACAGTTTTGACGAGCTTGTCGACGTAACGAAAGAAACCACCAAAAAAGCGGGCAAAAAATCGAAGGAATTCTGGAACGATTTCAAGAAATTCGTCGCTAAGGGCAACGTCATCGATCTTGCGGTAGCAGTCGTAGTCGGTGCGGCATTCAACAAGATGGTGACCTCGCTCGTAAGTTCGATAATCACCCCCCTGACGAGCCTTCTGCTTCCGAGCGGCAAGTATTTCTCAGACTTAAAGCTCATTCTCCGCGCCGGAGTAGAAGCCGACGAAGCGGCGGGTATCGCGGAAGTCCCCGAGATCGCGATAACCTACGGCGCGTTTTTGCAGAATGCCATCGACTTTCTCCTCATCGCAATGTCGATCTACCTCGTTCTTCGTGTCTTTATTAAGCTTAAGAATATCATCCGCCGCCGCGAACTTGAAGCCGCAGAAAAGCGCAAAAAAGAGGAAGAGGCAAAGAAAAAGGCCGAAGCCAAAGCCGCCGCCGAGCATGAGGCAGCCGTGCGCCGTGAATTCCTTGATGACGTTTCGGTTCAGGCAGACGTTCTCACCGAGATCCGCGACATAATGCTCCGCATGGAGAAGGCAGCCAATGATAAGAAACAGGGAGACATATGAATGTCGGTCGACAATCAATTTTCAGTGGCTACATAAGTGACTTGACATAAAAAATAAAAGTGATATAATAGACTGGTCACGCAAGCAACAAAAGAAAAAGAAACGGATGGAAAAATATGGACAGCTTTTATCAGTCGGTCGTATTCGTATTTGAAAACATAATAAAGTACAGCACGCTCCTGCTTGAATGTGTTGGTGTCGCGGTGCTTCTCTTCACCGCGGTCAAGGCAATAGTAAATCTCTTCCGCAGAAAGGGGAACGTAAGGCTAACCCTTGCCGAGGGCATAGCCCTGTCACTTGAGTTCAAGCTCGGCGGCGAGCTTCTTCGCACCGTTATGGTCGAGAGCTGGGAGGAGCTCCTCACTATCGGAGGCATCATACTTCTGCGTGCGGCGATGACCTTTCTCATTCAGTGGGAGATCAGGATCGAAAAGCGCGACGAGGAACATAAAAAGGAGCTTGAAGCTGCCTCAGATCAAGCAAACAGTCATACGGAAGAACACAAGTAATAATAAAAAGCACCCCGCGGGGTGCTTTTTATTATTAATTACTCTTCAGGTGTATAATCGTCTAAGTTTATTACCGGGCTCAGCGGCTCCTTCTTCCTTATAAAGAAGAAAATGAAAGGCGTCGTGATCGAAAATACGATCGACAGCACGAGGAAGAGCACCGCGTTTTTGGGTACAAAGCACTTAAATATTTTGTATGTGGCGATATAGTAGAAAACACAATATATTATTGTAATTATCTGAATCGCTATAGAAATGATCCAAATCAGCAACATAGGCAGGATAAAGATCCAACTAAGTCCCGATGCCGAATCCGGACCGGTTTTTGTAACTAATACCTGAATTATCTGAACGGTACACGACCCGAACCCCAAGAGGAACGATGCCGCAGACGTCACTATCTGTATTATCAGCAGGATCTTTCCGAAGGGCTGAACCTTGCTGTCGCCGAGGCGCACCGAGGATTCCTCAGCGACCTTGCCAAGCAGATATGTATTGTAAACAGGAATAAAAGCGCATCCCGGATGCGGCATGCCAAAGGACTTCATCATTCCTCCGATGCCGAGCGCCATGAAAACGTAAGAAACAACCGAAAGCGCCATGACAAGCACATATACAAAGCCTAACAGGATAAGCATACCGATTCCTATGCCCGCTCCGATAACCTCGCTCATAAAACTTACCTCCAAAAAATATTTTTATCCTAACCTCGCCGCGGTGCTCCACACGTATCAAGAGTGTCCGCGACGTATGGTTTTCTGTTTCTCAACGCAAAAAGCTATCGCGATCGACAAGCCACGATAAGTGATATAACAGTATATTCCGGTATCAGCTCGCGTTATTACGCCCTGCTGCTTTTTGCGATTTTCCGTATCAGAGATCAATATCAACGTAAAGCGGATAGTGATCCGAGACAGGATCGAACCATTCATCGGTTAGGCGGCAGAAATCGCGCACCTTCGCCTCTCCGAGTCCCTTTACGATTATATGATCTATGGCGTTCCTGAATTCTCCCGCATCGCCTCGCGAATATCCCGAAGGTCCGCAGGGGTGATGCCCGCGCGTCTCATCGCGCTTGCCCTCGGCAATATCGTGTACCTCTGTCCAGCCGTCCGAAAATGCCGCCTCAAGGCAAAGGCTGTTCACCGATGCGTTGAAGTCGCCCATTATCACTCCGGGGCAGGAATACTTGGCCATTATCTCATTCATCCTCGAGCAGGCGAGCTTTATCTGGAATGCTCTCGCCTCATTCGAGTGCGCCTGATAATTCTTAGACGCGGGATTCGATGATTTCCACCACAGGTGAGTCGACATAACGGCGAATACCTTCCCGTTCTCACGGTCTTCAAATACACCGAAGGCGTAGGACTTCGTTTCCTTGTTGTTGAAGCTGCCTTCAAAGCCTTCGATATTCTCGTCATACAGGAAGAATCCCGACTCACGGAGTATAAACTTGTCGCGGCGGTAAACGAGCGGCGTGTCTCCGCCGAAAACATATTCGTACCTCGCGTCAAGTCGGTGAAGGTCCGACATCATAAGCTCCGCCATGTGAGTCGAGACCTCCTGAAGCGCCATCACGTCGGGCATGATCTCGCGGTAAGCTCTGACAAGACCGACTACCCGTGCCTCAGCCGAGCAATCCTCACCCTTTTCGCGCCACGCGTCGCAGTTTTTATCGTATTTCCACTGATTGTTTGACATCAGTCTCATAGCATTTACCTCACGACCGAAAAAATTACCGCTCGGCTGTCAAAAAGACTTCCGGACGGTTTAATTTTATCATATAATCATGTGCTTGTAAAGCATTTTTTAAAATTTTCGACACGTTTACCTAAATAATATTTTGAACCGGGAAACGAACAGCGCACAATAAGTTTATTTGAGTAAAAACGCGTCTCATGATCGTAAAAACCATTTGCCTATTATGAGATCCTCAAAAAAGAACGGCAACACGGACACGTTCAGTCGATCGCAGGCTCACATAAGTCCCAGCTCTTTCAGCATACGGTTTACTTCTTCTTTTTTCTCTGTCTGAAGGCGACCGATCGCGCTGAGGTCCCGGCTCTTTCGCTTCCGTGCCTTTGGATCAAAGATCCTGAACCACCTTTTAACCTCGTATAAGGGCTGAAGTATGCGCCGTCCGCGCAAACGCGGATAGACAGTGCACAGCATCTCATAGGGAAGCCAGATACGGTGAAGTACGTAGCCTATCCTTCCCTTTTCAGTCTGCTGACTTACAGCCATGGAGTTATCTGCATTGCCGTAAACTCCGCCCGAAATGACAAATCGCTCCATGTGGCGCGTGACATTATTGTATGAGCCGTCTCCGAACCAGACTGCGGAAAGATCAGATGCGGCATAGGCAAACTTTTTTATACCGGTCTTTTCAAGCATATCATCAAGTGCTTCACGGTCAAATCCGAGCTTTCTTTCAAGCAGGAAGATATCAATAAACGGACGGACCCCGCATCCTCCGCCGAGAAAATGGTATGATGCGTGCGCAAACTGATGAAAAAGGAAAAATTCGTTGCTGAATCTGTACTCAAAGTCCTCATAAACGCTTGCATATGACCAACACTCAGACAAAAGCGAGTCGATATTATCCTTACATTCTTTAATACTGTGATGCAGCTCAAGGTGCACCCCGCTGTCAGACTTCATTGATATATCGTGATAGCTATTTTTATCGCAGGTGTAGCCGAGCTTATCAACGATTATCCGCGCGGCATTACCGACCTGCTCTTCATGTACAAGGATATCAATATCACAGCTCGTGCGCATCCAAGGCTCGGGGTAGTAATCCCTTATCAGTGCGCCCTTCAGCGGAACATACGGGATCTTTGCTTCATTCAGCACCTTTTTCAACCTGTTCAGCTCGTAGTTCATCCTGCCGTAACGGTAGAAGGATACCATTATCTGATTTTTAAACTGATCTTTGATATCTCCGTCTGCGATAAGGTCGTTTTTTACCAGCGCATTACCGACGATATGGGCAAGGTCGTGTGACTTCGATAGCTTATAAAGGCTGCGAAGCTCCTCATCCGAGAGCTTAAGCTCGGAGCGGTCGAGAGCCTTTCCGCAGACCTCGCTTGCTATAAGGTCAGTCATTATGCGGGCGGTATTTTCCATAGCCTTGCCTCCTTTCCTGCTTTTGTCAGTCTCTGAAATAAAGGTCGCGGGTATATACCTTATCGGTCACGTCGGCAAGGTTGCTGTTATATCTGTTTGCAACAATGACCTCGCTGATCCGTTTGAATTCATCAAGGTCGCGTATCACACGACTGTTGAAGAAGCGTTCTTCCTTCATTGAGGGCTCATAAACAACTACCTCGATGCCCTTGGCTTTGATGCGCTTCATCACTCCCTGGATAGACGATTGACGGAAATTATCGCTTCCCGCCTTCATCGTAAGGCGGTAAACACCGACGGTCTTCGGATCTTTCGCGATTATCTGATCGGCGATAAAATCCTTTCGTGTACCGTTAGCCGCTACGATCGCCGAAATGATATTCTGCGGAACGCTATCGTAGTTCGCGAGAAGCTGCTTCGTATCCTTCGGCAGGCAGTAATCCCCGTAACCGAATGAGGGATTGTTGTAATGATCTCCGATACGCGGGTCAAGGCATACGCCCTCAATTATAGACTTCGTGTCGAGTCCGCGCACCTGTGCGTATGTATCGAGCTCGTTGAAATACGCCACACGGAGGGCAAGATAGGTATTTGCAAAAAGCTTGACCGCCTCCGCCTCTGTCGGATTCATGAAGCGGACCTCTATGTTCTTCTTGATCGCACCTTCCGAGAGAAGGTGTGCAAAGGTCTCTCCAACGGCGAAAAGCTCTTTGTCTCCGTCGGGTATACCGACTATTATGCGGCTCGGGTAGAGGTTATCGTAAAGTGCACGTCCCTCGCGGAGAAATTCCGGGCTGAACAGTATTTTAGCACCGGGGTATCTTACTCTCATCCCTTCGGTAAAACCGACGGGAACGGTGGACTTGATTATCATAAAAGCGTTCGGGTTAACCGATATTACCTGCTCTATAACGCTCTCGACCGAGCTTGTGTCGAAATGGTTCTTCGACGGATCGTAATTCGTCGGCGTTGATATAATCACAATATCTGCGTCACGGTATGCGATGTCGCCGTCGGTCGTAGCCTTAAGGTCAAGCTCCCGCGTCGCAAGGTATTCTTCTATTTCGCTGTCGGCTACGGGCGATATCCTTTTGTTTATCAGCTCTGTTTTTTCGGGAATGATATCGACAGCCCTGACACTGTTATGCTGTGCCAGAAGGACAGCCATGGAAAGACCGACATAGCCGGTCCCCGCCACTGCGATCTTCATATTGGTTTTCTCCTGTTTTATGCTTTTCTGCAGTTCTTTAAAGTGCTTATCCAAAGAAAGCCGCGTAAAATGCGACTGTTTTTTAAGTAATTTGTCAGAATACCGATAGATCCTTGGCGAAAGGCTTAGCTCTCGACCGGTTCGGCAAAGGTATCGGGATGTGATGGATCAAACCTCTCGTTTGCCCACATCACGGTGACAAGATCCTCTGTATCCGAAAGATTAATGATGTTATGTGTGTAACCGGGAAGCATATAGACCGCTTCTATCTTTTTTCCGCTGACCTCAAAGCGGATCACCTCGTCCGTGCCTATCTTTCGTTCCTCGATCAATCCGTGACCCGAGACGACGATGAAGAATTCCCACTTTGAGTTGTGCCAGTGCTGCCCCTTCGTAACACCCGGCTTTGATATATTCACGCTGACCTGTCCGCACTTTTCGGTTTTGAGAAGTTCCGTGAAGCTGCCCCGTGCGTCAACGTTCATTTTCAGCGGAAATGACGCCTTTTTTTCCGGAAGGTAGGAGACATACATCGACCAGAGCTTCTTTTCAAAGCTGCCGTCGGGGATCTCGGGGATCACGAGCGACTCCGTCAGACCGTGAAAGCGCTTCAGGCACTCGACGATATAGCCGAGCGCAACCTTATGAGTAACGGGCGCGGCACAGTATCTGCCGCTTTCTGTCATAATGGTATTCACACCTTCAAATTCGCAGTGATGCTCTTTGCCTTCGAGCGCATCGAACATTTCTTCAATCAGGTCGTCGATAAAGAGCAGCTCAAGCTCTGTCGACGGGTCATTTACCTTTATCGGAAGGTCGTTCGCCATATTATGGCAGAAGGTCGCGACTGCGCTGTTATAATTCGGACGAGCCCACTTTCCGACAAGGTTCGGAAAACGATATACGAGAACCCTTGCGCCCGTTTCCTCACCGTATGCGAAAAAAAGGTCCTCGCCCGCCTTCTTTGACAGCCCGTATTCGGAGATCCCGAATCGCCCCGCAAGGGTCGCCTGAAGTGACGATGCCAGCATAACGGGGCAGGTATTATGATGCTTTTTGAGGGTTTCCAGCAGAGTTGCCGCAAAGCCGAAATTGCCTGCTTTGAATTCGGCAGGATCTTTCGGTCGGTTTACCCCCGCAAGGTTGAAAACGAAATCGGCTCTTGCACAGTATCCGTCAAGCTGTTCCTCCGTCCCGTCGATGTCGTATTCGTAAACCTCACCGATCTTCAGGTTCGGGCGCGTGCGGTTCTTCCCGTCGCGGATATTCTTCAGATTTTCGCAAAGATTCCGACCGACAAAGCCCTTAGCTCCGGTGACAAGTATGTTCATATATCTTTTCTCCAGACCGTTTTGTTGACGACGCCGGTATAGGACTGAATTAACTTCACGACCTTTGACGACACGTTTTCCTCGATATAATCCGGCACGGGAATTCCGAAGTCTCCGTTTTTGTTCATCTCGACAGCCGTGTCGACCGACTGCAGAAGTCCCTTCTCGTCGATCCCGGAAAGTATAAAGCAGGCTTTGTCGAGTGCCTCGGGACGTTCGGTCGAGGTCCTTATGCAGACTGCCGGGAACGGATATCCTACGCTCGTAAAGAAGCTGCTCTCCTCGGGTAGTGTACCGCTGTCCGACACGACGCAGAACGCGTACATCTGCAAACAATTGTAATCGTGGAAGCCGAGCGGCTCGTGCCTTATGACGCGTTTGTCAAGCTCAAAACCGCTTGCCTCGAGTCTCTTGCGGCTTCTCGGGTGACAGGAATAGAGGATCGGCATATCGTATTTCTCAGCCATTCCGTTAATTGCTTTAAAAAGGCTCGTGAAATTCTTCTCGGTGTCGATATTTTCCTCGCGGTGCGCGGAAAGAAGAATATACTTTCCTTTTTCAAGTCCGAGGCGAGTGTGAATATCGCTTGCCATGATCTCTTCAAGGTTTGCGTGAAGCACCTCAGCCATAGGTGAACCGGTAACATAGGTTCGTTCCTTCGGCAGACCGCATTCGGAAAGATAGCGGCGCGCGTGCTCTGAATATGCCATATTTACATCGGAAATAATGTCCACGATACGGCGGTTTGTCTCCTCCGGCAGACACTCGTCCTTGCAGCGGTTCCCCGCCTCCATGTGGAAGATGGGAATGTGCAGCC
>CALYSG010000048.1 GCA_945485605.1 uncultured Clostridia bacterium | reverse complement strand
CCGATGAGTACAAGATCGGACTTTCCCATTCCGGAGAGCACGCGGTCAATGCCCGAAAAACCGGTCATGACGCCCTGGAGTGCATTTTTGTCTTTTGCAAGGAGCGAAAGGTCGTCAAAGACCTTGCCCATTACCTCTTTAATATGTCTGAATCCGCGGATATCTCGCCCTTGCGAGATATCGAAAAGCCGTTTCTGCGCACTGTCTATAAGCTCGTCGACGGGTGTTTTTCCCGCGTAGGCATCCTCGGTTATTCCGGATGCAGCCTCTATAAGTTGGCGCATCAGGCTCTTTTCTTTTATAATGCGGGCGTAGTCCGAGATGTTCATCGCGTTTGGGACTATATCACTAAGCGAAATAATATAGTCCTGCACGCGCTCCTTTTCGAACGAACCGTTTTTCACGAGTGTGTCGATAAGGGTGACGGAGTCGATCTGACGGTTCTCGTTGAAGAGCTGCTTCATAGCCGAATAGATCAGCGTATGGTCGGCAAGGTAGAAATCGTCTTCCGTAATGACACCTGCAATCTCCGTAAGCATCTGCGGGTCGAAAAGAATACAACCGAGAAGAGATTGCTCCGCTATGACTGACGCGGGCATCTGCCTGTTGTTGATTTCCCCTGCCATATTATTTATCTGAAACAGCAACGTTGATTTTGCCGCTCACCTCAGGATAGAGCTTTACATCGAGCTCATAACGTCCGTAAGCCTTTATCGGATCGTTCAGGGCGATTTTTCTCTTGTCTACAGTGATCCCGAACTGCTTTTCGAGCTCTTCGGCAATATCCTTTGAGGTTACCGAGCCGTAGAGCCTGCCGTCGCTTCCAGCCTGAGCAACTATCTTAACTACTTTACCCGAGAGAGTTTTTGCGAGGGCTTCGGCATCGGCACGTTCTGTTGCAATACGGTGAGCCTTTGAGGCCTCCTTGTTCTTAATATCGTTTATTACTTTTTTGTCAGCGGGAGCGGCGATACCTTTCGGAATAAGGAAATTGCGGGCGTATCCGTCCGAGACTTCCTTTATCTGATCTTTTTTCGCCGTTCCTTTGACGTCGACGAGAAATACTACTTTCATAATGATTTATGTCCTCCGGTTATTTTATGACTTGTTGTTATCGAGATATTCGTCTATCGCGGCTTTGAGCATTACCGTTGCGTCGAGCATCGTTGTGTTCTGAACCTGTGCTCCCGCAACGTCAAAGTGCCCGCCGCCGTTCAGCTTTTCAAGAATGAGCTGAACATTTATCTTTCCGTTTGAACGTGCCGAAATATTTATTGAATTTCCGGTATCGACGAGTGCAAAAGATGCGTCTATGCCTCTGACAGTGAGAAGCTTGTCAGCGGCCTTGGCTGCGGCTATACGGTCTGCGGGCGAACCCGTACCGGGACTCTTCGTGATCGCGATACGGTTTCTGTAGGTCGTAACGTCACCGCCGAATTTTGCTTCGGCAAGGTAATCGTTATAATTTTCGTTGAAGAAGGTTCTCGCAACTTCAGAATTTCCTCCCTCGCCGCGCAGATAGAGAGCAGCACTGAAGGTCCTTGTGCTCGTTGTTCTCGTGAAATACTTTGTGTCGACCATAATGCCGGAGAGAAGCACGTTTGCCTCTTCTTTAAGTAGCGTTCCGGTCGGGACGCACTGTTCAAGAATCTCGGACACAAGCTCGCAGGAAGAAGATGCCGCCGGGTCGATATATGGCGGATTCACGACCGAAGCGGGCATTTCGTCGGTCTGACGGTGATGGTCGATGACATAGATCGTTTTTGCATTTTCCGCTATCTCGGGAGCCTCGATTATCCTGAAATTGTTTGCGTCGGTGATTATAAGCAGAGTGTCCGGGGTCAGAAGATCTATTGCCGACGCACCGTCGATGAAAACATCAGTGTATTCCGGAAGGCCTACGAGCTTCTCGGTTGAAATTTTGAAGTTTTCGTGGCTCAGGTCGGCGATTATCCGACATTCGACTCCGCAGTACATTGCAAGACGGGCGATACCGACGCACGCACCTATCGAGTCGAAATCGGGGTTTTTGTGCCCCATAATGAGGACTCTCTTTGACTCCGAAATCAGAGCGCAGAGTTTTGTCGCAATTACCCTTGCGCGGACGCGTGTGCGTTTTTGCATGGTCTTTGTTCTTCCGCCGAAGTATTCCATGCCGTTTTCGCTCTTGCAGGCGACCTGGTCACCTCCGCGTTGGAGCGCCATGTCAAGTGCTGAGGCGGCATCGCGTTCTATGGCGGTAAGGTCGAGAACGTCATTCTCGTCCCTTACCGGTGCTGAGGAAATGCCCATGGAGACGGTAACCGGCATATTCGTGTCATCATCGCTGAGACGAATGCTTCTTATTTTGTCAAGTATCGAAAACTTGTCTTCGATACACTTTTCGAGCTTTGAGCGGGTGAAAAACATGATATAACGGTCACGGTCGTATTCGCGAAGGACTCCTCCGATACTCTGTGCCCAGTCCTTCAGTATAAGCTCTATCTCATTTGTCGCCTGACGGTAGCTTACTTTGACGTACTGTGCGAGCTCTTCAAGGTTATCGACAACAATGTATGCCATAGCCGGGGACTCATTTTCAAGCTTCTTTTTGGCAAGGTCGAGCTTCGTTGTGTCGTTAAAGACGGTGAGGTAGAAGCTGTGAACATCGTCACGGCTCTTTATATTTGCTCTGACCTTGAAGCAGGTGACATTGTAGTGATGCTTACGGTCGTACTTAAATATCTTGCCGCCGTTTTCGACCGTCTCGTTCAGCAGCTTTTCCTCGGTTATGTCGAAAAAGGAGTACATGCTCGTTCCTACCCCCTCCGTTCCGAGCGAGAACTCCTCACCGAGCGCATCGTTGTACCATATTATCCTTCCGTTTCCGTCGGTGAGAACAAGCCCGGTGCCTATCTGTGCGAGAAGATCGCGAAGAGCGTTCGTATTCGCACTTATCACGGAATCGGCGGAATTCTGATTGATGTGGTACTTTATGACCCTTATAAGGAAAAACGATACCGCCGCAATATATACTGCAAGCAGAACGAGCCCGGTAACCGCCGGATCGGCAGTAAGGACCTTGCATATGAATATGTGTGCGGCAAAGCAGACGAGACCGATTGACACACACCAGATAAGAGCTGTGTAATCGGGACTCTGTCTGCCGGTCTTTTTGTTTTGCATAAATACCTCCGGAGAATAAAATTAGAGAAAGATAGATGCCTGATATTTGGTGAGGAAGCCCTCAGACCTCGTTGCCGCCCCTGCTTGTTTTGGATAAGACGAATCGTTTCACGACTTTCGAACAACCGATGAAGGAAAGCACCGCAAGGGAGATCGAGGGCCAATTTATGAGTAAGAAACCGAGAATGACCGTAACTATTATATATTTCTTCTTTTTTTCGTTCCGACCGAGCAGAACGGCAAGCCCCATAACGGCAAATCCGGGGAGAACTATCAGGTATATGTTTTCTGCGACGAGAGCTACCGTCGAAATATTCGAATATGATGTCAGGAACATAACGATATATGCGATTAAGAAAATTGCAACCGACACCGGATCCATGTCAAGAAACATAGCCTTTCTGCAGACCAGCTTGCTCCTTCCCGACGAGGCTATCAGCGAAAGGGAATACTTGTGCGCCGTGTAGGATACGGCATTGACGGCGGCAGCGAAGATGGCGGGAATGACTCCGTACACCGTCGCGACGGTCGCCTTTACGTCGGCGGCGGAGATACCGAGTTTGCTTATATCGTAGCCGAGCTCTGCGTATCTTCTGACCATTTCGTCAAACTGTTCGGTGTAACGCAGAACCATTGTATCGTAAAGCCGGTCGGCAGCGGTTCTCAAAAGAGAGAAGTCGATCTTTCCTCCCGAAACGAATACATAAACGGTTATGGCGATGAATGCCGAGCATCCGAGAGTTACCGATGTGGCGCAGACGGAGTTTACGCAACTTGTCCGCTTCCCGATGCAAAAAGCAAGTACAAATGCCGCCGGGAACGGAACGATCGCGATGAGCGCAGATAGGAGAGATCCGCCGGCAAGGACTGCAACTGCATACGCGGCAGGGATAATCAGGATCACTATCGGCGATCTTGTCGTTACGGCAAGGTATGCAAACATTCCGACAGCGACCGTTACCGTACAGGCACATGCGGCTAAAAAGGCGTTTTGTGTATAGATGTAAACCGTTGCGGAGAAAAGCCCCGAGGCAAGCAGGACGGGGGCGGTCCTTGCAAAGGCGAAGAGAAGCACGACAGCCGTTATAAAAGCAATACCCGTAAAAAGAGAGGAACCTTTCGATCCGGGCAGAGCAGAACAGACTGCGGTGCATAGACTCATTATGATAAAGCGAGGCAAAGTCGGGCGCGACGGCAGTGCTTTTTCAAACAGTTCTTTCATATAGACTGACCTTACCTCCTTAACCTCGATAGTTACATTGTATTATATCATATTTTCCCGGCTTTGTAAACACTTAATTTGACGGTAATGTGTGATTTCAATGAAAGCATAACAAAAAAACAAGTAAAATCAAAAAAATATCGGAAAACTATTGCAAAACAGAAAAAGTTGTGATATAATGCTTATGAAAGAGTTTGAGAGTGGGCGACGGTCCACTCTCAAGTTTTTAAATAATACCCGGAAACCGGCATCCGTGCCTTTTCCGGAACTAAATTTGTTTTTTTGGAGATAATCAGATGGCTAACAATACGGTTCAGAAGGTCCGTGAGCTTGTCGCACCGAAGGCTGAAGAGCTTGGATACGGTCTTTGGGACGTCGAGTTTGTGCGCGAGGGAGCGAACAATATCCTTCGCATTACGATAGACAAGGAAGGCGGAATAACTATCGACGATTGTGAAAAGATGCATCGCAAGATAGACCCTATCCTTGATGAGGCTGATCCTATCAGCCAATCTTATTTTCTCGAGGTCAGCTCTCCCGGTCTCGGCAGGCAGATAAAGAATGCGGAGCAGGCAGAAAAGTGCCTCGGTAAAGAGGTGCGCGTAAAGCTGTACAGCGCGGGAGACGACGGCAGAAAGGAATATACCGGTACACTTGAAGCGTTCGGCAACGACAATGTGACGGTTATTGCCGACGGGATTCAGATGACCGAGGAACTGAAAAAAATAGCAAAGCTATCGCTTGCTGATGATGATTGATACAACATATATCGTGAAAGGAACATCCCTGAAATGAACAAGGAATTTTTTGCGGCGCTTGATCTGATAGAAAAGGAAAAGGGAATACCTAAAGAATATCTTCTCGAAAAGGTCGAGGCTGCTCTCGCCGTCGCATATAAGAAAGAATACGGAAATAACACAAACGTCAGAGTCGTTATTGATCCGGTCAAAGAAGACGTTAAGGTCTATCAGCAGAAGGTAGTCGTCGAAACCGTCGAAAACCCCGTGGCGGAGATATCACTTGAGGACGCGAAGAAAATAAGCAAGAGATATGATATCGGTAAGGTATACGAGACCGAAATAAAGACCAAGAACTTTCGTCGGCTCAGCGCGGCGGCAGCTACTTCGGTTATAATTCAGGGCATCCGTGAAGGCGAACGCCGTGCGGCTCAGGAGGCTTACGAGAGCAAGCGTGAGGAGATAATTACAGCTACTGTCAGCAAGATCGACCGTGAGAACGGCAATGTGCTTCTTGATACCGGAACGGGCTATGCGACTCTTCTTAAGTCGGAGCAGATACCCGGCGAGGAATTTACTTACGGTGAAAAAGTCAAGGTCTACGTTATTGAAGTAAACAAGGAAAGCCGCGGACCGCTCGTGACACTTTCGCGCGTCCACCCCGGACTTGTGAGGCGTATGTTTGAGCTTGAGGTCCCCGAGATAGGTGACGGAACCGTAATAATAAAGAACGTTGCCCGTGAGGCAGGTTCAAGAACGAAGATCGCTGTTTACTCAAGAGATGAGGATGTCGATCCTATCGGAGCCTGCATCGGTAATCACGGAATGAGAATCGCGGGTATTGTTGAGGAACTTCGCGGCGAGAAGATAGACATTATCAAATACAGCGACGATCTTGAAACATTCGTTGCCGCGGCACTTGCCCCGGCAACCGTTAATTCGGTAACTGTCGTTGCGGAGAGATCCTGCCGTGTCATTGTTGACGAAGATCAGCTTTCGCTCGCAATCGGTAAGGAGGGGCAGAACGCCCGTCTTGCCGCGCGCCTTACCGGGTGCAAGATCGATATAAAGTCGGAATAAATGGCTAACGAGGTATCACCGAGGGTCAGAAAGATCCCGGAACGTCAGTGCATCGGCTGTTCGGCTCACCGCCCAAAGTCCGAACTGATAAGGATCGTCAGAGACCCCAACGGAGAAATTTCACTTGACGCTACCGGGAAAAAACCGGGGCGTGGGGCTTATATATGCAAAGCTTCCGCTTGCCTTGCAAAGGCGAAAAAAAGCCGAAGACTTGAAAAAAACCTTTCGGTCCGGATACCCGACGAGGTGTACGAAAGGCTTGAAAGGGAGCTTGACTGTGATGAACGGTGATAGCCGTAGACTGCTTTCGGTAATAGGCATTTGCGCGAAAGCGGGTAAGCTGATCTGCGGTACCGACCGCATATGTGAGGAGCTGCGTACCGCAAAATGCCCGCCGCTCGCGGTAATAGAGGCTTCCGGCAACTCGGCTAACACGACAAAACGTCTCAGTGACAGGTGCGCATATTACGGAATAAAGCATTATGTGATCGAGGCGGATGCGCTCAGCCTCGGGTATGCGGTCGGAAAGAAAAAGCCGATTGCCGCAGTCGGAATAACCGACACGGGACTGCTGGACGCCGTGCTTCGCAAGTTGCCGGCGGATAACGGAAATATTCAGTAAGTATTTTATTTTATAGGAGCAAGGAGAATATATGGCTCAGATTCAGTACAAGGTCAATCAACTGGCAAAGGATCTCAATATCAAGGCGAAAGAAATGGTGGAACTTATGTCCGGGGCGGGAGTGGAGTTGAAAACTCAGAAAAACCTCGAACCGGGTGAGTTCAATCTTCTCTTGGATCTGCTGACGAAAAAGCATCAGATCGTCGGGATAGACGAATATATTGACGGAGTGACATATATTCCTTCGGTTCTGAAAAAGAAAGAAGAGAAGAAAGCTCCGGCGTCGGCGGAGGATGTCAAAACGACCGTGACAGCGGAAACGAAGCCCTCCGCAGCACCCGCTGTCACTGAAAAAGCGGGACCTGATGTGCAGGAACCGAAGCCTAAGGCTGCCGAGCCGGAGGCTCCGAAACCGGTGGCAAAGGCTGCCGAAAAAACCGTTGAAAAGCCGGCTCAGCAGAAGGCACAGGTGCCTCAGCCTCAGCCTCAGCCTAAACCCGTTCAGAAGCCTGTTGCGTCTCAGCCCGTTGCAAAAACGCAGGAGAATCCTCAGCCCGTAAGAAAAGCCGAGACTTCGCCTCAACCACAGAGCCGTCAGCAGGGACAGTACGGTCAGCAGCAGGTGAGACCTCAGCAGTCGCAGTTCCGTCAGGGAGACGGTCGCCCCCAGAATAACGGTCAGTCTTACGGTTCTCAGCAGGCGCAGAGACCGCAGAACGGTAATGCTCAGCAGTATCAGCAAAGACCGCAGTACCAGCAGAACGGTCAGCAAACGCAGGGAGGTCGCCCGCAGTACGGTCAGCAGGGCGGAAATCAGCAGCAGGGCAATCGTCCTCAGTACGGTCAGCAAGGCGGACGTCCGCAGGGACAGCGTCCTAACATGGATAAAGGTGACGGCAACGGTCAGCGCGTTGTTCGAGAGAAATTCCAGCCTACAATAATAGTCCGCTCTCAGACCCCGAAGGGGACCGTGTCTCAGCAGAAGCACGGTGCCGCAAGGATCGTCGATACCCGCGGATCGTCGGTCGATCTTTCAAAATACGATGAACGCCTTGACAATTTCGTGCCCGATTCGGTGCGCGATGTCAAGGGCGGAAATACCAAGGTAAGAAAATCCGTCGGAAGCAACCGTGCGATGCCGCAGAAGAATGTCGGCGGCAACCGGATGCCTACGGCGAAGGACGGAAAGGGCTCAAAGCAGGCAAAAAAGCCGGCGGCTCCCGTCAAGAAACAGCCGCTTAAGATCACCATTCCCGACGAGATAACTGTCGGTGAACTCGCACAGAGACTCAAGGTCACTGCCGGTGAGGTCGTTAAGAAACTTATGATGATGGGAATGATGGCATCGGTCAACGAGGTAATAGACTATGATACCGCGTACTTCGTAGCCGACGAGCTCGGTGCAGAGGTCAGCAAAGAAGTAGTTGTTACGATAGAGGATAAGCTCTTCGATCAGACAGAGGATGATCCCGATAAGCTCGTCGAGCGTGCCCCGGTCGTTTGCGTTATGGGACACGTCGACCACGGAAAGACCTCACTGCTTGACGCAATAAGACACACGAACGTAACATCAGGCGAGGCGGGAGGTATTACCCAGCACATAGGCGCTTACAGAGTCAATATCAACGGTAAGGATATTACCTTCCTTGACACCCCGGGACACGAGGCATTCACCGCAATGCGTGCAAGGGGTGCACAGGCAACGGATATTGCGATCCTCGTCGTTGCCGCCGATGACGGTGTTATGCCTCAGACAGTAGAGGCTATAAATCATGCGAAGGCAGCGGGAGTTCAGATAATCGTTGCCATCAACAAGATGGATAAGCCCGGTGCTAATCCGGAGGGCATCAAGCAGGAGCTTACAAAATACGACCTCGTACCCGAGGATTGGGGCGGCGATGTCATGTGCGTTCCGGTTTCGGCGCTCACGAAAACGGGTATCGACACCCTTCTTGAGAGCATTCTTCTGATCGCAGAGGTTCAGGAATACAAGGCAAATCCCAACCGCCGTGCCAAGGGTATTATAATCGAATCAAGGCTCGATAAGGGCAGAGGTCCCGTTGCCACCGTGCTTGTACAGAACGGTACACTCAGAAGCGGAGATATAGTCATTGCGGGGACTTCGGTCGGACGCGTCCGTTCTATGGCAGACCACAACGGAAAGACCGTGAAGGCTGCCGGACCTTCTGTTCCTGTCGAGGTCACGGGTCTTTCCGACCTGCCTACCGCGGGCGATGAGCTGCTCGCAGTTGAGGACGAACGCATGGCGCGTGAACTTGCGGAACGCAGAAAAACGAGCGCGAAGGAAGCCGAATTCAAGGCAAACAGCCGTGCAAGCCTCAATGACCTCTTTGCGCAGATGGCAGAGGGCGTCAAGTCTCTCAACATTATTGTAAAGGCAGATGTTATGGGCTCCGCAGAGGCTGTAAGACTCTCTCTCGAGAAACTCTCAAACGAAGAGGTAAAGGTCAATGTTATTCACGCAGCTGCGGGCGGAGTTACCGAGGGCGATGTTATGCTCGCCGCAGTCTCGAACGCGATAATCGTCGGCTTCAACGTCCGCCCCGACAAGGCGGCGCTTGACAGCGCGGAGCGTCAGAGCGTCGAGATACGCACCTACCGCGTAATTTACAGCTGTATCGAAGAGATCACGGCGGCTATGAAGGGAATGCTTGCCCCGAAGTACCGCGAGGTCATAAACGGTCACGCAGAAGTCAGACAGACGATCCATGTGCCGAATGTCGGCACGATCGCCGGATCGTATGTTCAGGACGGAAAGGTCGGACGCAACAATCAGATCCGCGTCCTCCGCGACAGCAAGGTCATATTCGAGGATAAGATCTCCTCGCTCAGAAGATTCAAGGACGATGTGCGCGAGGTTGCCGCCGGTTACGAATGCGGCATAGGTCTTGATAAGTTCAACGACATCAAGGTCGGGGATATTCTCGAAGCCTTCTATATGGAAGAGATAGAACAGTAAAACAGATACTTTAAAACAGCCTCCGCGCAAAATGCGCAGAGGCTGTTTTAAATTTAAATAATCACCTATCAGTATGATTCGGATTGAAAACTATTTTATCTTTTTCCCGTCGTGAAAGGCTTTTCCGACTGTCTCGCCGAGGACTACATATTCATTGTTGAAGGGATCGAAGGTTATCGGGCGAACCTTTGAGGTTTTCACCTTTCCGTTTTCGTCAAGCACCTTTTCGTCAACGCTTACATTGACTATCTCACCGACAAGGCGGCAGCTTTCGGGATCGTAGCTCTTGAGTTTGCATTCGACGGCAACGGGCAGCTCTTCAATAAGCGGCGCGTCGACAAAATCGGACTTTACGGCATGGAAACCCGCCTTAGAGAATTTGTCGGGGACCGAATTGCCCGAAACGAGTCCCACATAGTCGCACTCGGCAACATGAGCGGCATCTGCCATGCTTACGGTGAATGCCTTGCGGGCAAGGATATTCTTCGTCGTTTTGTGCCCCGCGCTGATGCACAATGAAATCTCGGTGTCGTCGCTTATTCCGCCCCACGCGGCATTCATGGCGCAGGGTGTCATGTCGTCTCCGTAGGCGGCAAGGATAAATACCGGCTGAGGATAGGTGAGCGGTTTTGCACCCATGTTCTTTCTCATTTTTTTGTCCTCCTTGAAAGATTACTGATCGAGCTTAAGGTCGTTCTCCTTTATCCAGCCGATCTTACGGAAGAGCTGTCCGACGCCAAAAGATATGGCGGCGGGTAGGACGACGCAGAGAAGTATCATTCCGATCCACATCATGGCGTTGTTGCCTGTATCGCTGAAGATCCCGATAGGTCCTACAAGTCCGCAGGTCCCCATTCCGGCAGAAACGCCCGTGCATTTGAGCTTAAAGACAGTAGTTGAAAGCGGACCTGCGATCGCTGCGGCAAGCGTGGGAGGGATCCATATGCGGGGATTTTTGATTATGTTACCCATCTGCAGCATAGAGGTACCGAGTCCCTGCGATACAAGACCGCCCCATCTGTTTTCCTTGAATGACATTACGGCAAAGCCGACCATCTGTGCACAGCAACCCACGGCGGCGGCTCCTCCGGCAAGAAGGAGTCCGTCAGCGTTGCCCTGAGATTCTATTGCAGCAGCTATTGCCTGAGAAGAAAACACCATACTGCATATCGCGGCACTCGAGATGGGAAGCGTTAGTATCATTCCGACGACGACCGATATCACGATACCCATAAGAACAGGTGCAAATCCGGTTGCCGTGTTGATGAAGACTCCGAGATAATACATAACGTACGATATAAGCGGGCAGATGAGCCACGATGCGGCAAAGCCCGTAAGTATCGTCACCGTCGGTGTTACGAGAATGTCGACTTTTGTTTTCTGCGAAACGAGCTTACCTATCTCGCAGGCAATGATCACCGCAAAAAACGCTCCTGCGGGACCGGCAGAGTTGAAAACTCCGCTCGTGCCCTTTGCGGTTTCCGCCGTTGCCGCCCATGATACGATCTTTCCTCCGTCGATTATTGCGCCCATGGCATTTGCAATGCTTCCGACGGTTGCGCATGAGAAAACTACGAGCGGGGGCATTTTCAGCTTCAGAGCTATGGCAACGCCTATTGCCATTCCGGTTGCACCCTGTGCAAATCCGGCTACTGTCTTGAAAAATTCAAGATAAGGAACCCGTTCTCCGATCGTTTTGAAAATCGTACCGATCAGAAGAGAGGCGAAGAGACCGAGTGCCATAGCACCCATTGCATCGACAAAATAGAGCTTAGC
>CALYSG010000047.1 GCA_945485605.1 uncultured Clostridia bacterium | reverse complement strand
CACGGTCGGGACTCGGAGAAACGTCGACATTTCCCGCGGCATCTGTCAGCGCTATGATATTGACTCCGAAGCGCCGGCGGACATTCAGCTCGATAAGGTTCTTGCCTATCCATGAGGTCGGAACCTTCATTTCTATTATAGTATACCCCGAAAATTCGGTGTACTCCGTGACGTTTTCCTTCACCAGCTTGAAGGCGAGCTTTTCTCCCATATCCTTCTCGGGAAAGACTATCATATCGGCTCCGAGGTGCTGCAAGACTCTCATGTGTCCGTCATTTACGGCACGTACAATGACCTTTTTAACCCCGATCTCCTTGAGCATTATTGTGAGAAGTATGCTCTCGTTTATATTACCGGTGAAGCATACGACAGCGCAGTCGTAGTCCTTCACGCCCGAGGCACGCATGACCGATTCGTTCGTCGGGTCGCCTATGACGGCGTTCGTAACGAAGTCGGCGATCTCACTCACCCGATCGTCGTCTGTGTCTATGACCATGACCTGCTTGCCCTCCTCCGCCAGAGAGAGCGCAAGCGACTGCCCGAATTTTCCGAGCCCTATTATGCAGAAACTTTCCATATTAAAAACCTCTTGCTGTTTTTCAGCCTATAAGCAGATTTGCCTCGGGATATGATATACTTGAGCTCGTCGATGAAGTGTGTCTCATCATCATCGCATAAGCAACCGTGAAGATCCCGACGCGTCCGAAATACATAAGCACTATAAGCACGAGCTTCGAGAAAACCGACAGCCCTGCCGTTATTCCGACGGAAACTCCGACGGTATTTACTGCCGACGCGACCTCATAAAGCACAGCTCCTATCGAGAGTCCTTTCTCCGCCGCGAGAAGCAACATTGTTCCGGTTATCACAAGAACAAGCTGAACCGTGAATACTGCAACAGCCCGTGTGAAGCTGTCCTTCGATATCCTTCTGTTGAGGATAACAATTTCCTTCTTACCGCGTGCCACACACCAAACCGTATAGATCAGCACACCGACAGTTACGACCTTAGCGCCTCCGGCGGTCGAGCCCGACGCTCCACCGATAAACATAAGCACCGAGGAGAAAAGCAACGTTCCCTCTCTGAAATTCGCGCCGTTCACACTTGCAAAGCCCGAGGTCCTCAGGCATGCCGAATGAAACAGAGCCGCCCGGAGCTTCTCGTTCCATGTGAAGTCTCCGAAGGTCTCCGCATTGTTCCACTCAAAGATCGCAATTATGACCGCTCCTCCGACAAGAAGGATCGCCGTTATGATAAGCACGAGCTTTGAGTAGACCGAAAGCCTTTTTTTCTTTCTCTGGAAAAAGTTCAGTACATCAGACCAGACAAGGAAGCCTATTCCTCCTATAACAGTCAGGAATATCAGCGTATAGCTAACGACCGGATCCTTCGCGTAATCGCAGACCGAATTCCCCGTTCCGAAAATATCAAAGCCCGCATTACAGAACGCCGAGACCGACGTGAAACAGCTTATCCATATGCCTTTGACTCCAAGCTGCGGCACGAGCCTCGTCATAAGCACGAGTGCACCGAGCGACTCAAATATCGCCGTACCTATGATGATCTTTCGCAGAAGCTCGAATACGCTCTCATATGAATTGAGGTTATAGGACATCGCTACCATCATTCTGTCCCGAGGGGTCAGCGATCGACCTATGAGAAGCCCTCCGAGAACGGCTACCGTCATGAAACCGAGTCCGCCTATCTGTATCATTATAAGAATGACCGCTTGCCCGAAGGCACTCCAGTATGCTCCGGTATCAACGGTTATCAGCCCGGTCACGCATGTCGCACTGACAGAGGTAAACAGCGATGTCAGAAAATCGGTCGCCTGCCTTGATTGAGAAGATATCGGGAGCATCAGAAGAAGCATCCCCGCAAGTATAACGGCGAGAAATCCGAGCGACATAACGCCGGTCATATTAACTTTTCTGCTTTTAAGCAGTTTACGCTTTACCTTATCCATATTTTTCATCTCCGATAACGGGGTCGGAAAGATTATAGCACCAAAGTGCATTTTTGTCAATCCATATTGCGTCGGATAAGACGACAAAGTGTTTCGAGCGCCGCATTTGTCTTATCTTCACCCGGATATGAATCAGCATATGCAACTGCTTCGAACGCATCTGTTATACCGTATATGCCATCGTATTCCCTGTCGCGCGAGAGCTTAGCGGCGATCTGCCTCGGGGTATCCGAGCGCCGTATGGATCTTCCGGATCGCAGAAGGCAGGTAACAAGCGTGGAGTAGGCATATCCGAGCTTTTTTCTGTTGCTTCCTACCGAATCGAGCTTTTTCTTAAAATCCTCAAAATCGACGGCGGGCGCCGGGCAGTCGCTTTTTTTCTTTTTCTCTCTGAAGCTCTGGCGCTGTCTTTCCTCGTCGCGGTAGCTGTGGAATCCCGTTTCGGATGTCAACGGGCGTCTTCTTCGCTCAAAAAGTGCAGCCAGAAATTCGGAAAAGGAAGCAAGGAAGCTCTTCACGGATGCTATAACCGACAAAAGCCATTCACTCTGTCTGAATATCAGGAAAATGATTACGGCTATGAAGATAGCAACGGCAAAAACAAGCGATATCTCGTTGATCGTCTTTTCCGCCCCGGTCTTTCCGAAAATAATCCCCATTGCCTGCGTCGCACCTTCATCAATAGGTGTCTCACGGTCGCTCTCGGGTATATTCGTTATAAGCACAAGGATCACCCGACAAAGCACGGCAAACCCGTTAAGTACTCCGAAAAGCACCAGTGAAACCGCCGCCAGAAAAACAAGCAGCGTGAGCGTCAGTGCCATATTGTATACCCTTGCCCTTGTGCTCATAAAGGAGACCGCTTCGACGCACTTATACTGCCTTGTGATGTTCCCCTGATTCAGGAGCACCATCGTTATTAATATATATATAAGAAGGCAAGCGGATACGGTGAAAAGAGGTGCCGGTGCGATGACGTTGCATATAAAAGCAGCCAACATAAACGGCAGACCTATCAGCGGATACCTTATAACCGCGAATCTCTGATACGGGAAGAACCAGAGAACGCTTCCGCATATCATCAGAGCCGCGGCAAGCCAACCGTATATATATGGCAGCAGATTGCCATCTGAATAGTAAAGCTCTCCCGAGCCTTCCGCAATAGCGCGAAGCGCCGAGTCGATCGGAGACTTAAGCAAAAAACCCGTTACGATCGCCAACACGATCGGTATCGCGGCACGTCCGACATTGAAGAATTTTGTGTTGCTCTCGTAAATTCCGTCGTCGCAACGGCGCTCGAAATTGCTGATACGGCATACGAGTGCCTGTATCAGCCACCCCGCCGTCATAAATAAGAAGACTATCGGCGCGGTCAGCACCGACGGCAGTCCGCTCGGAAGCAGCACGGGCACCGCAAAGGAGCATACGGGGCAGAAAAAGGATACAAACGCCGCGAAGGTATAAAGCCTTCCGAAGCGTTTTTCCTCGCGTGTCTGTGTCAAAGCCCTCTCCTCCTCTCAGCAGTTCAGAAAGTAAATATCGACATCATCGGGAAGGATTGCTTCCCTACGCGTCGAAGTCACGTAGTATATCACATTGACTCCGAAATTTCTCATCAGCGGGTACAGATTCAACATTCTCTGATCTATGTAGGGTGATACTATTATAAGATTCTCACTGTCGCGGTAAAGATCGGGGTTTTCCGAAATGTGGTCAAACATCTTCTCCGCGGGCAGTGAGATCGAGAGCTTCAGCGCGGCGATTGCCCTAAGTGCCGAGAGCATATCCTCTCTGCCGCGGAATGGCTCGCTCATCATTATCTTTTCACCCGACGCATCATCCGACACGGGCGAAAACATTTCGTTCTCCCCGCACGAACTGTTAACAATAAGGCGAACCGGGATATCCTCTGTCGCCACGCGGTCAAGGATCGAGGCAACGACCTTGATACTTCGCTCGACCGCAAAGCTGTCCGAAGGTCGATCGGGATACTGTTCTATCTCACGTGAATTCATATTGAGAACTATGTTGAACCGGTGCCTGACGGTTCTCTCCTCCGAATTGACCATAAGACAGCCATGCGAGGCGCTTGATTTCCAATTGATCCGGTTCACGGGATCGCCGGGCATATACTCTCTCGCACCGCATATCCGAAGCGGATCGGTCACGGGGCAAATATTGCTGACAATGTCCCCGCAAAGGTACTTTGACGAGGTGAAATTGTCCGAAAGACTCATGGTTGACGGCAAAACGGTCAGCTTCGGACATCTGTCCGCAGAAAATTCAAGCTCGCGTGTTCCTCTGAAAAGCCCGAAAAGATCGGTAGTACCGATTATCACTCCCGTAAGGGTGTATTCTCCCCTGCCGAGACAGCGTACACGCCAGCGGCGCTTTACCGTTGCACCGGGGCGAAGCATAAATATGCTCTGGATATATCCGGTAAGGTTTGTCTTTGCTTTTCCGTTTTTCTCCTCGAAAATGCAGAAGCGGAGCCCCTCCGGCAGATTCGTATCGCTCCTCACATAGGGCAAAGGAAGCCTTCCGCGGTTGGAGATCTCCTCAAAAAGGTAAACGTCATCGCCCTCAAAGACCTCGTCCGAGCCGAAGGATACCGAATAGGACAGACCCGAATAGCCATACTTTTTATATATCAGATATTCGGCAAGGATAACACCGAATATCGCGCCGAGAAGCGCGAGAAAAACCATATCCTTCTCCTTTCAGGGCAGGAATTATTATTCTTCGCCGTCCTCGTTATAATAGGTCGGCTTATGACCTTCAAGCATTATAAGCGAATGGCGGCAACGCGGGCAGTGAGTCTCTGTGTCCGGAAGGACATTCCCGCAGACGACGCAGGTATATTGGCTCTGCCTTACCGCCGAGAGATTATAAGGATACTTAAGCCCCCGCCGGAAGCATACCGTGTCGCCGTCAAAGAACAGCTTGCTCATCATTCCGTCGTCGTCGAGCCGCCGCCCGACGGTCTCTCCGTTTTCGGTTTCAATGAAGAAATACACGACATCCCTCTCCATATGCTGTCCGCCGCTCGCGGAGGCATATGCCCTGACCTCTGCCGCCGAAACAACACCCTTCGGAAGCTCCTTTTCCCTTCTGAAATCCTTTTTGACGAGTCTTCCGCATATGCTCTTTTCGGACAGGAATTTTCTCCATATAACAAAGAATGCAAGCGCCGTAACGACACAAACGAGCACGACTGCAACTACGGCACCCGAGCTTGTATCTATCGGATACCAAACAGTCGTAAATGCGATAGCCGCATACAGCAGAAGTGTAAGCAGTACACGCCATACATATTTCATTACGATACAGCGCAGAATATCAGCGTTCTCCTTTTTTATGGGAGGAAGTTTGCTTCTTTTCATTGGCTCAGTCTATCGGTGCGGCAACGGTATCGAGTATAAGCTCGACCACGGCATCATTCGTCTGTGCCAGCGACCTTGTGTTCTGCGTCCTCGTTATTATTCTGTGTGAAATGACCGGAACGGCGACCGCCTTTACGTCGTCGGGTATAACATAGTCCCTGCCCTCGATAGCGGCGTATGCCTGAGACGCACGCATAAGCGCAAGGGTGCCTCTCGGACTCATTCCGAGCCTTATTCTGTTGCTCTCTCTCGTTTCCCCCGCGATGCGAAGTATATAGTCCTTTATAAGCTCGCTCACCTTTACTGCGCGGACCTCGGGATAAGCCGCAATTATGTCTTCCTTGCCGCAGACGGAAAACAGGCTGTCAAGCGGTGACTCGGTCATATATCCCTCAAGCACCGAAAGCTCCGCCGCACGCGAAGGATAACCGAGCGAGAGCTTCATGAGAAATCTGTCGGTCTGCGCCTCCGGAAGCGGAAAAGTTCCCTGCGACTCTATCGGATTCTGCGTAGCGATTACGAAAAAGGGCGTTTCGAGCCTGTATGTGACCCCATCGACCGTTGCCTGAGATTCACCCATACATTCAAGAAGCGCAGACTGTGTGCGAGGTGTCGTTCGGTTTATCTCGTCGGCAATAAGGATATTCGTGAAAACGGGGCCACGGCGGAAGGTGAATTCGCCTTTTTTCTGATCGTAATAATTCACGCCAGTTATGTCCGCGGGAAGCAGGTCGGGGGTAAACTGGATACGCTTAGAGTCGGCGCCGACCGACTTTGCGAGAGCGCGCGCAAGGCTCGTTTTACCGGTTCCCGGGATATCGTCAAGCAGAATATGCCCGCCGGCAAAAAAAGCCGTCAGCACGAGCTTTATCTGCTTCTCCTTTCCGAATATGACCTTCTCTATATTTCCGCTTATCGCGGCAGCGAGTTCGTTAACTTTCATAAAGCAATGACCTCCGTTATTCGTTTTATTGATTATATCATACATTCAAATGATTGTCAAGGCTTTTTTAACAATCCGCCGCTACACGCATATTCTTGATAGAGGAAAGCAAAAAGTCAGTATGAAAGGAACAAAACGACTATGAATAACGGTAATTACGCCGCGCAGAAACCCTATCCCCCTACCGACGCTATAGAAAAGGATCCGAGATCGGCAAGATCTCTCTTCGCCTTACGAGACGGCGAGCTTGAAGCTATATCGGAATATATCTACCAGAGCATAATCTTCGGCGAGGTATATCCGAAGCTCGCTACCCTTCTTGAAGGGATATCGATAACCGAAATGAAGCATTACAAACTGCTGTCGGAGGCAATAATGTCGCTCGGTGCGAATCCCACGGTCAATTCGAGAGTGAGGACTTCGCTCATCGACATATCCTCCGACACGGCGAGCATGGCGCCTTACGCGGCAAGGCGCGCTCTGAAAGCCGACATCGCCGACGAGACCGCCGCGGCGAAAAGCTACCGTGAAGCGGCGGCACATTCGTGTGACAAGGCACTGTCCGCCCTTCTTATACGCATTGCCGAGGATGAAGAGATGCACGCGATCCTCCTCACGGGAGCACTTAATTCGATAAAGATAGGCTGACAAAAAACGGAGCGTAAACTATGGATTTTCCGAAAACCGAAGAGCTGTTCGACCTCAGACATACCTTGGCGGCGGATATCCTCACGTCCTTCAGATACCCGTGGGAGTGCCTTCCCCAGCTTAAAAGCTTCATTTTATCTCTCGGGGCAAGGCTCGGCGAGGATTATTACTCTCCGGCAGAGGGCGTTTTTATCTCCCGCTCGGCAAAGGTCGCAAAAAGTGCACTCATCATGGCGCCTTGCGTGATAGGCGCCGGAAGCGAGATACGGCACGGTGCCTTCATACGCGGCGGTGCTATCGTCGGCGACGGCTGTGTCGTCGGAAACTCGACAGAGCTTAAAAACTGCATCCTGTCGGACGGAGTGCAGGCGCCTCACTACAATTACATAGGCGATTCGGTGCTCGGATACCGCGCTCACCTCGGTGCAGGGGCTATCCTGTCAAACCTTAAAGCCGACAAGACCGAAGTGCTGATATCCTTTGACGGCGGAATGATTGCCACCGGGCTGCGCAAGCTCGGAGCCATGGTGGGTGACCGCGCCGAGATAGGCTGCAATTCGGTTCTGAACCCGGGAACCGTCATCGGGCGTGACACTACGGTTTATCCGCTCTGCATGGCAAGAGGCGTTATCCCCCCTTCCGTGATCCTGAAACATCCCGGTGCTTACGTAAAAAAATCGAAAGGAAAAAGCTGATATGGGACGACTTTTCGGAACCGACGGTGTCAGGGGAATAGCCAATCGCGAGCTAAGTTGCCCGATAGCATACGGGATAGGCAGGGCAGCCGCCGCACTCCTTAACGAAGGAAACACGCAAAGGCCTCTGATCTTGGTCGGGGGCGATACGAGAGCCTCGACCGGTATGCTTTCGGCGGCGATCTCAGCGGGGCTTTGCTCATCCGGCGCCGATGTCATGGATCTCGGCGTGCTTCCGACTCCGGCGATATCCTTTCTCGTAGGTAAATACAAAGCGGTCGCGGGCATCGTCGTATCGGCATCTCACAATCCCTTTGAATACAACGGGATAAAGATATTCGGCGCCGACGGCAGAAAATTGCCCGATATGCTTGAAGATAAAATAGAATCTACCGTTCTTGACGGAAAAGACGGGCTTTACTGTCCGATCGGGAACAATGTCGGAAGAATCGGAACAGCCGATAAGCCTTCAATAGACTATATAAAGCATATTATAAATACTGTTAAGTGTTCTTTTGAAGGTATAAAAATAGCACTTGACTGCGCAAACGGTGCGGCATCGGCAACGGCGGGTGAGATCTTCACGAGTCTCGGTGCCTCCGTCAGCATAATAAACGCTTCACCGGACGGGCAAAACATCAATAAGAGCTGCGGCTCAACTCACATAGAGGCTCTCGGAGCTTTCGTAAAGGAAAACAGACTTGACTGCGGAGCGGCATTCGACGGCGACGCCGACAGGTGCATATTCGTCGATGAAAACGGAAAAGAAGTCGACGGTGACGCGATAATGGCCATATGTTCACTTGACCTCGCCGAACACGGAAGGCTTCGGGGAAACAGAGTAGTCGGAACTGTGATGACGAATCTCGGCTTCAGAAAATTCTGCGAGGCACACGGGATCGGCTTCACGGCGACAAAGGTAGGCGACCGATTCGTGCTTGAGGAAATGCTTCTCGGTAACTGCTCATTTGGCGGGGAGCCATCGGGGCATATAATTTTTCGCGACTTTTCCATGACGGGAGACGGTCAGCTCACGGCGGTACAGCTTGTTTCATTGATAAAGCGAAGCGGAAAGCCCCTCTCGGAGCTTGCTTCGGTAATGATACCTTTTCCTCAGGTAACGGTAAACATACCGGTAACGCCCGAAGGCAAGCTGCGTTTTTACACCGACGAGAGGATAATAGGTGCGATCGCATACGAAAAAGAAAGGCTCGGCGATGACGGTAGGCTTATAGTCAGACCTTCGGGCACAGAGCCGTTCATAAGAGTCACCGCCGAATGTCGGAGCCGAAGACAGGCGGAAGAGATCACATCACGCCTTGCGGAGCTTATATTTAAAACCCTATGACACGGAGGAAAATTCAATGTGCGGAATAATAGGCTATACCGGTGAAGACCAAGCGCTTCCCGTTCTTCTTAAAGGGCTTCGAGCCCTTGAATACCGCGGATACGACTCTGCCGGTATCGCGCTATGCGGCGGCAACGGCATCACAACCGTAAAGGCAAAAGGCAGGATCGACCTGTTGGAAGAAAAGCTCAAGATATCGCCTCCGGAGCCATCGTTCTGCGGAATAGGGCACACTCGCTGGGCGACGCACGGCGCACCGTCCGATCTGAATGCACACCCGCACTCTACGGAAAACCTGTCACTCGTCCATAACGGCATAATCGAGAACTACGCTGAGGTCGAAGCGATGCTGAAAGGCTTCGGCTACACCTTCGTATCCGAAACCGACACCGAGGCGGCAGCAAAGCTCGTCGATCATTTCTACAAAATCACGTGTGATCCGGTCAAGTCCGTTTTTTCGGCAACCGGATTTCTCCGCGGATCCTTTGCCTTCGGAGTCATATTTCGGGACGTTCCCGGTAAAATATATGCAGTAAGGCGAGACAGCCCACTGATCGTTGCGAGATGCAATCACGGGAGCCTCATTGCCTCTGACATTCCCGCGATCCTCCCATACACAAAGAAATATTTCAGACTTCCGGAGGACACTGTAGCCGTCATAGACGAAAAAAGCACCGAATTCTTCGGGCGCGACGGAAAAAAGCTATCTCTGCCCGAGGAAACGGTAGACTGGAGCGTAAGTGAGGCTCAGAAATCGGGATATCCTCACTTTATGCTCAAGGAGATCTGCGAAGAACCCGAGGCTCTGCGCAAAACGGTCGGGGCACGGCTCGTCGACTCCCTTCCCGACTTCAAGGATATAATAGACAGGATCCCCGAGAGGATCCATATAGTCGCATGCGGCACGGCAATGCACGCGGGTCTTATCGGTAAGACGCTTATCGAGATGTTCGCGAGAGTGCCGACCGAGGTCTGCATAGCCTCCGAATTCCGATACCGCGACCCGATACTTCACGGAAACGAGCTTGTATTGCTCCTTTCGCAATCGGGAGAAACAGCCGACACCCTTGCCGCTCTGCGCCATGCGAAAGCCGCGGGCGTTCCGACTCTTGCCATAGTCAACGTAATAGGCTCATCTGTCGCTCGTGAAGCCGACAGAGTCCTATACACGCTCGCAGGTCCCGAGATCGCCGTTGCAAGCACGAAGGCATACTCGGTCCAGTGCGCCTGTCTCGCGCTTATGGCGATCGACCTCGCCCTAAAGAACGGCAGAATGACCGAAAAGGAGGCTCGCGGACTTACCGAAACACTTCTTACCTCAGTCCCCGAGGCGGTCGGAAAAGTGATCGGAATGAGCGAAAAAATTAAAGTCCTTGCCAATGAATTCACCGATACCGAACATCTTTTCTATATCGGAAGAGGAATTGACTGCGACCTCTGCGCCGAGGGCTCGCTGAAGCTCAAGGAGATCTCATATATCCACAGCGAGGCTTACGCCGCGGGAGAGCTCAAGCACGGCACTATCTCGCTCGTTACCGACCGAGTTCCGGTCGTTGCCGTGATGACCGACCGAAGCCTTGCCGGTAAGACTCTTTCGGGTGTACGTGAGGTAAAGTCACGCGGTGCGCACCTGCTCGTGCTGACGACCGACGGGGTGAAGGAAAGCCTCGGTGCACCGATCCCCTGCGATAAAACGATAACGGTACCCGAGATAGGCTGTGAAGACTGCCCGTATCTTGCAAGACTTCTGACCCTCTTCCCCGCCGTCACGGCGCTCCAGCTCTTCGCTTATCACGCGGCGGCAGACCGCGGGCTTGACGTCGATAAGCCGAGAAACCTTGCTAAATCCGTAACGGTAGAATAAACCAAGCAAAAATCAGGCGGCACCCGACCGGGTGCCGCCGAAAAAATGTTTGGTTTATTCAGAATAAAAAGCGTGAATTCATAGCTCATCTCTCACGGGCAATGTGATCCGATACTGACTCATCGGCTTTGAAAATCCGGCTTCTTCAAATCTGCAGGAAGCCTTTTTTTGTTATTTCAATCTTTTTTGTTTTTTACATCCCTGTCGGATTCGGGGTACTGATGCTCGAGCATCTTCGTCAGATGGAAATTTCTCGTCCCGAGGTAATACCCAACGCCCGTAACGATTATCGCGGGCAGTATTATCACAAAATACATCCACCAGTAATTGAGCAGTCTCGCCCCCGGAACCGAGCCGACCGGCGCACCGGCGAGGAGTCCGTAATACATTCCGTTCAGGAAAAGCGTCGCCACCCGCATAACCGACTGTGCCATACCTCCCGGCGATACAAAGTTGCCTATCGCATAGACCGTAGCGATTACAAAACTCGGGATATTCGCGATAAGAGAGATAAGGACTCCGCGGAGAGGCATAGCCTTCAGCTTGCCTACATCGGATGAGATCCTGTCCTTTCCTCCGACCGGCCATATGGTCGTATAGGTAAGGAAAAGATAAAAAATCGTCGAAAGAATGCTTGCGATCACCATAACGGTATCGGAAAGAGATTCATCATTTCCGCCTATCTTCGATAGTGCAAGGGTTATGACCGCGCCGAAAAGCCCTATCGCAAACTGATTGAGGAAGAGCTTCATCACCGTATATGAATAGCGTACGAAAAAGCTGTTTTCGTTTTTCACGCACACACCTGCTTTCTTGTTGACATTAAAGTACTTTTATAT
>CALYSG010000046.1 GCA_945485605.1 uncultured Clostridia bacterium | reverse complement strand
GGGTGCGCCTCTCGAATTATTTCGTACATACGCTGATGCGTATCACGGAGAAAACCCGAAGTCGGAGCATTGTGACCATAGTCACCGACGAAGTCGAGCATATCAAGAGACGCCATATAGTTCACGATCGGAAGCTCGGCTCTGCCGTTTCCCGAAAAACCGAGATTTATATAGTCAAGATCGTACCTGCGCGATATGATGTTTTCGTAAGTGAGTCCCGGACGCGAGGAGCATGCGCCTTGCGTTATTGAGTTTCCGTAGAACACCACCGGCAGCTTTGTACGATATGAATGTCCGAATCCGATGCGCGCCCCCGCTTGAACACCTATATAAAGCTCGTTCACGGCATTGTAGGAGGGGAAGTTTATCGTATACGATCTCATCCTTCCGCCGCCGACTCTCACAAGGCTCTCGTAACCGCCTTCAATGTTTGAGTCGGGTTTGAAGGTTTTTATATATCTGCTTCCTCCGTTACTGTCAAGGTAAAGGTCAAAGCCTGTCGTTCCGGTAAGAGGCATATGGCTTAGGCGTTTGACGTAAGGCATCTTAACACTTATTGCAATGTATTCAGAATCGGTAGAGAAGCGTAGCCTTCCGCCTGCTGTCTCAAGAGAGAGCTGTTTTACTCCTGCACTTGTCGCGGCAGCTGTTTCCTCCGGCAGGCGGCGGAATACGCTCTGCTCACGGTAGTTATAGAGTCCGTAGATTCTGAAGGGATCTTTTCTTGTGTCATAAAAAACGATATCAGGTTCTTTTAGCGAGGTTTCAATGATGACTTTATTTGATTCCGACATCAGGTTTCTCCTTAAGCATTATAATAGTAAGATAATTATATCACGGCAAACGGATTTCGTCAATCTCAGGGGAAGGAACAATCAAAAATAATTTGCCGAAATATGCAAAAATAATAATAATGTCAGATTCAGGTCATATGGCGTTATAATTTTTGGAATATGATATATCTGTATAAAAATGAGTACGGAGGGTACTATGGTAACTGTCGAAAAGATACAGAAATACGGAAAGAAAAAACGCGTCGGGAAGCTTCGCAGGATCATCCGTAAGGGTGCGACTTACGACATTATAGATGCGGTTTTCGAGCAACTCGGTAAGATACATACAAAGGAAAACTTCTCGTATCTTTGCGAGATGTACCAGTTCAAGGATCCTTTTGTACACCTTGCGGTAGTGAAGGCGATCGCTGAGTGCGCACAGCCGGAAAACATCGAGATAGTGCGTCATTATCAGAACGGCGAGACCGATGCGGAAGCTGCCGAGATACTCGGTGCACGCGTGCTTGAGCTGAAGAAAGAAAATGACAGACTCAAGGCTGAAAAGGAAAGATTCTATTGATTTTATAAAAAACAACTCGGATTTGCCCGAGTTGTTTTTTGTTATATGATATCGGCGATATCCTTTTCGGTGATGCCGATAGCATCTCCGATGGCGTCTCCCTTGCGGATATTTTCCAGACCCTTGAGAGAGTGAGAATCGGTCCCGAAGCCGAATTTGCAGCCGGCTTCGAGGGCTATACGCATGACCGCGACCATCGGATCGTCTTTATAGTCTTCCGCCGACCGGTAGGTCCCGATATTTACATCAAGCCCGACATTCATACGCGCGGCGGTGCTGAAGTCGTCGAACAGACGGTCTTTCTGAGCAAGCAGCATTCCGAGAACTCGGGAAAGCTGCTCTTTAGATTCACCGCACGGATAGAATGGATGTGCGATAAGCGTCGGTACTGAAGCTGCCATCTTCACGAACTCGGGGTGAACCATAAGGGATTCGAACGATGTAAAGAGGAAGTCGGCAAGGTATTCACCGTCGTCCACTGTGTGTTCCTTTATCGCTGCAAGAACCTCCTGATATTTAACGGTAGATGCCATTCTCTGTGCCTGCTCCTCGGAAATTCCCGGCAGCTTTTCGCATATTTCAGCGGCGAGAGTCTTTCTGTAAGCCTTTACATCCGGATTTTCAGCCATAACGAAGTTTTTCTGATGCGTGTGGCTGTGGGGTACGAGTATATAGTCGAACTTCTTTGCCGTCTCTGCGAGCATACCGAGGTTGTCTGTCATTCCGCAGTACTCGGTCTCGGTGCCGAAGAGAATCTTTATTCCGTGAGTGTTTGACGGAATGGCGTCCTTTTCCTCAAGTCCGTAGCCTACCGTCTGACCCTTGTACCAGTTGCTCGCACCGGGGACTCTCTCGTCCCAGATATGGTTGGAGAACCCGAAGACGCTGTGCCCGAGCTCGTGAGCCTTCTCTACAAAAGCGGCGGCGGTAGCTTCGGGATCGTAGCAACAGGAGGAGAAGAGCGTATGCGTGTGTATGTCGTGTCTGACCTTCATCTCATTTTTCCTTTCAATATATTATTATGAAAAAAGGCGATCGGAAAGGAATCTTCCCGATCGCCTATAATGTTTTTTGCTCTTTATCAGGAAGCCTTGGTGGTGTCCGCAGGCTTTTCGGTTCCGGTGGGAGTTTCCGTAGTGGTGGAAGCTGCACCGTTGGGATCAACTGTTGAGAGCTGAGAGTTTCTGATGTAGTAGGTCTTGCCGTCGTCGGCCTTCACGCGGCTCCAGCCGTACTCGGTGTTGTTTTCCTTGGTGATGCCGGTCCTTGTGAGCTTCGTGCCGTCCTTGAACTTGGCAGCCCAGGAATCAAAGCTCGCGGTAGAGTAAGCATTTACTTCGCCGTCTTTGACGTAGACATCCTTGCCGTTCTTATCCTCGGTCGGATAAACGAATACGATCTCATTGCACTCGGTGAACTTATCATCGGGAACTGCGGTATCTGTGGGCTTGTTGGGATCATCCGTACTGACCTTTTCGGCGGAGAGGTAGTTTGTTGCTACGTAACGGACATTACCCTGATAAACTATACGGCTCCAATCGGCGTTGTATCCGGTGCGGTTGACCTCGGTGCCCTTTGAGAGCTGACCGACGATATTGGTATTTGACGACGAGTCGGGGGTAGAGCGTACATTGAGGTTGTCGGTATTTACATACATTTTGTCGTTGACTTCCGTGAAGGGCATCGTGACCTGTGACGGGTCGTTTGTCGAGTAAGGATTACGGGTGGTTGTTGTGTCGCCGTTGGGATCATCGGTCTGAGCGCAGGATGCGAAGGCTGCCGTGACAACAATAGCCGCAAGTGCTGCTGCAATAAACTTCTTCATTTTTCTATCTCCTTGATTTTTGAAATTGTTTAAATTAATGATACCATATATGGTAAAGCTTGTCAAGCGTTTTAGAGTAAAAACGCTACATTTTGATTATTCTTTCTGATGCGAAATGAGCCGTTTTACGGCACCCACGGCGATTCTGACAGCGCTTTCGGTGTCATGAATCTCGTCGGCACCGGTATCGAGCCCGGCAAGTGCTCTTTCCTGGTTCCAGATAACGTGAAATACCGAACCGGCACGAAGTCCGAGAGAAGCGGCAACCGTGTATATTGCGGCAGATTCCATTTCGGAGGCAAGCACGCCGAGGCGCTTCCATGCCTCCCATTTGGCTTTCAGCTCCGAGCTTATCGGCATACGGTCGGGTGAATGTTGACCGTAAAAGGAGTCCTTGCTCTGGACGACACCGACGCGGTAGGGAAGTCCGAGCGCGCGAGCCTCCTCTACGAGAGCCGAGGTAACATCGAAATCGGCGGTTGCGGGATATTCGTGCGGGGCATACTCGTGAGAGGTTCCGTCCTGTCTTACGGCAGACATTGCAATGACCGAATCGCCCGAGTGAACATTCAGGGAAATGCCTCCGCAGGTCCCGACACGTATAAAGGTATGGACTCCGCATGCGGCGAGCTCCTCGACGGCGATAGCCGCGGAAGGTCCGCCGATCCCGGTAGAGCATACCGCCACGGGTTCACCACATAGCTTTCCTCTCCAGATCGTATATTCACGGTTCGAGGTAAAGAATTCGGGTTCATCAAAGTGAGCCGCTATTTTTTCGCAGCGACCGGGGTCTCCCGGAAGCAGGCAATATCCGCCGAGGTCACCCTTTCTGCATTTTATGTGAAACTGTTCGGTATGTGTATCGAGCATTGTTCGGTACCTTACTTCCGATATGGAAAGTGTCCTTTCGGTATAATCAGTTGAAGGTCATATCAAACCCGGAAGTGTACGTGTTCCCGGGCGCGAGATGTACCATGTCCGCCTTTGTCGCAAGGTCGTCGACTCTGCCGTCAAATGACGGAAGTCCGTTCATCGGTTCGATGCAGACATATGGAGCTTCTTTTTTTACCGCGTGCCATACACCGAGGTAGTTCATCTCCGGAAAATCGACTCTGACCGATTTATCCGAAAGTTCTGATCTCAGGGTAACGGAATGGCAGACGTTGCGGAAGAAGAGCGCGTCATGGTCGAAAAGGTCGTGACGGAGCGGAAGGATCTTTCCGTCTTTGAGCGGGTATTTTTCGGTCTTTCCGGTCCTAAAGCAGGTGTCTGTGAAGCAGAATTTTTCGGGTTCGGCTTTTTCGTCGAACCCGAGATACCAATCCTCAAAGCTACCCTTGTCGATCGGAGCGTTGAAGCCCGGGTGCCCGCCGAGCGCGAAGATCAGTGTTTTGTCTTCGCTCGGGTTCTTAACTGTCGCCGAGAAGCAGACCTTTTTCCCGACGAGAGTGTACTTTACGGTAAGCTCAAAGTCGAAAGGATACTGACTGCGGGTCAGCTCGTTCGGCGTAAGCCTTACCGTTACGGAATTTTTTCCGACCTCTGCGGAATCACAGGGATTCTTTCGCACGAAGCCGTGACAAGGCATAAAAAACTGGTTGCCTTCATAGGTGTAGTAGCCGCCGAACAGCCTGCAACAGATCGGGAACAGTACGGGTGCCTGACCGTTCCAGAAGCGTTCGTCCCCCTGCCAAACGTATTCGCAGCCGTCGGCTTTTGAGATCACCGAGACGAGCTCGGCGCCGATATCCGAAACCGTAATCTTCAGATATTCGTTTTCAACAGAATAATTCACTTAAGTAAAATCCCCCCTTTTTTTACGGTAAGATAATTATATCACAATTCTTTCTCCGCGACAAGGTATATTTCACTTTTTTTCTCAAATAATATGAGTAAAATAATTTTTAAAAAAACCGGAGAAGGATATGGCAGGAGAGATCATTGCACTTGATGCCGTGATATGCGGTGCGGCGGGCATTGTCGGGAAGAAGGAGCATGAAGGGCCGCTCGGCGGATATTTTGATATGTACGATGAGACCGATGCCTTCGGTACCGATACATGGGAAAAAGCGGAGAGCGAGATGCAGAGACGCGCACTATCGCTTGCCATGAAGAAGGCGTCATTGAAGGAGAGCGATATAGGCTCGCTTTTCGCTGGAGATCTTCTTAATCAGTGTATTGGTTCAGCCTACGGGCTTCTTGACTTCAACATCCCGTACTTCGGACTTTACGGTGCCTGCTCGACGGCGGCGGAGGGGCTCATGCTTGCCTCGGTCATGGTGTCGAAGGGGATATATGCACATTCTGCGGCAGTCACCTCTTCGCACTACTGTTCAGCCGAGCGCCAGTACCGAACTCCGCTTGAATACGGTTCGCAAAGGACACCTACTGCGCAGTGGACCGTAACCGGCTCCGGTGCCTTTATCGTCGGAGATAAGGATTGCAAGGGCAAGGTGAGGGTAACCGAGGCTTTGCCGGGTATTGTGAAAGAGAAGGGAATATGCGATGCGAACAATATGGGTGCGGCGATGGCTCCCGCGGCGCTTTCCACTCTTCTTCGCTATTTTGACGAATCGGGACTTGCTCCCGAAGATTTCGATATGATATTGACGGGAGACCTCGGTTACGAGGGAGGCGCGATGCTTGCAGATCTTGCACGGGCGGAGGGACTTGATATTTCGGGCGTTTACAATGACTGCGGAATGATGATATTCAACAGGTCGACACAGGACGTTCACGCCGGAGGCTCGGGCTGCGGATGTTCGGCGGTAGTTATGGCGGATTATATAATTCCGCGGCTCGCCGAAGGAAAGCTCGGGAATGTCCTTTTTCTCGGAACGGGAGCAATGATGAGCCCGTCGAGCCTTCAGCAGGGCTGTGCGATCCCTGCCGTGGCTCATCTGATAAGACTTGAAAGCCGGGTGATTGAAATGGAGAGTGTTCTTAGATTCGGTTGGGCATTTATAGTCGGAGGACGGTTGTGCGTCGTAGCGCAGCTGCTGGTCGACAGGACTAAGCTGACTCCTGCAAGGATACTTGTTATTTACGTTGTAGCGGGAGTAATACTCGGAGCCGTAGGGCTTTATGCTCCGCTTGCCGAATTTGCGGGTGCCGGAGCGACCACGCCGCTGACCGGTTTCGGCTTCCTTATTTCAAAGGGAGTGCGTGAGGCGGTTGATGAGAAGGGCCTTCTCGGTGCGCTGACGGGAGGACTTACGGCAGCTGCCGGCGGAACCGCCGCCGCAATATGCTTCGGATACCTTGCCGCGCTGATATTCAAAGGCAAACCAAAGCGCTGAAAAACCTGTTTTTTTCCTTTTCTTTGCCAAAAAATCTGACAAATCCGCATAAATGTATTGTTTTTATACTTTGAAGCGGATTTGTCTGTTTTATTTTTTGCGGAAATGCAGTATTATTTACAATGTTATATTTTATCCGCACGCAGTATGCTCTGAGTCGGAAAATGAATTTTGCAATATGCTGAGGAGAATGTAAAATGAATAAGGTAAAGATCATCACTGATTCCTGCGCTGATATTGCCGGCGAGATCCTCGAGAAGCACGGTATTGATTACGCTAAGATGAACACCGTTCTTGACGGTAAGACCACTCCGGCATCTCTGACATGGGAATACTATACGCCCCACGAGCTTTATGAGACGATAAGAAAGGGTCAGCGTGTAACTACGACGCAGGTTCCCGTTGACGAATTCCAGAGAGTTTTCGAGAAATATCTGGGCGAGGGTTACGATATAGTTTACATAGGATGCTCGCTGAAGCTGTCCGGCTCGGTAAATACCGCGAGAGTTCTTGCAGGAAAGCTTAAAGAAAAATATCCGGATCAGGCGATCTATTGCATAGATTCGACAAACTCGAGCACGGGAGAGGGCATGCTTGCCGTTTTTGCCGCCGAGCTTGCCGAAAAGGGTATGAGCGCAAAGGAGATCGCCGATGCGGTTATCGAAAAGAAGGCGAGTGTCCGTCAGTATGTAGCCGTTCAGTCGCTCGACTGTCTGCGCAAGGCGGGCCGTGTTAAGGGTTCGGCTGCATTTTTCGGAAATCTGTTCGGGGTAAGACCGATAATCATCTCGGATGCCGACGGAAACAATGTGCCGATAAAAAAGGTCAAGGGGCGTCTGAATTCGCTTCAGGAATGTGTCAGCCTTCTGAAGGAAAATGCCTTTGACGACGGCCAGCCGATATACTTATCGCACGCCGACTGTCCGGAGGAAGAGGTGGAGTCGATCAAGGCTATGCTTAAGGAAGCCTTCCCGAAGTCCGAGATCGTTGTCGGATATATAGGACCTATCGTCGGCGCGTGCGTCGGCCCGGACACAGTAGGTCTTTTCGCCTTCGGAAAAGAAGTCACTTACAGGGTAGAAGCCAATGCCTGAGAGTGTGCAGGAAAAAGTGCTTGACGGCAAATTGCTTGCCGAGCTTGTCAGAAGCGGGGCCGCTAACCTTTCTCAGAATGTTCAGAAGGTAAACGATCTCAATGTTTTTCCGATCCCCGACGGTGATACGGGCGACAATATGCTCTTGACGATGAAGGGCGGAGCTAACGCATCGCTTGAGGGATGCGATTCTCTGTCCGATGTTTCGCGTCGCATATCAGAGGGTATGCTTCTCGGCGCGAGAGGGAATTCCGGAGTCATTCTTTCGCAGTTCTTTGAGGGCTTTGCGTCCGCGTTCTCGGGTATGATCACAGCCGATACCGATCAGATAAAGGCGGCACTCCGCAAAGGAGTAGAGTATGCCTACAACGCTGTTGTCGAGCCTACGGAGGGAACGATACTCACGGTTATGAGGGAAGCTACCGAGTATACCTATACCTGCAATGCCACAACGCCCGGCGAGCTTCTCGGAGCTTTTATCGAGGAGGCGAAGCGTTCTCTGAAGAACACTCCGGAAAAGCTCGACGTGCTTAAAAAGGCGGGAGTCGTGGATTCGGGCGGCGCCGGACTTGTCTACATAGCCGAGGGAATAAGACAGGCATATAACGGTCAAGCGGTATCTGCAGTACTTGAAATGACCGCCGCCGACAAAAAGGCCGATGTCAACTTCGATCTCTTTGACGAGAACAGTGTAATGAAGTACGGATACTGTACCGAGCTTCTTCTGAGGCTTCAGCGCTGTAAGGTCGATCCCGACACCTTTAATATCAGTGTAATAATAGATTATCTGAAAACGATAGGTAATTCGGTCGTTGCATTCAAGACGGGAACGGCTGTAAAGCTCCATGTTCATACGATGACACCCGAAAAAGTATTTGAATTTTGTCACCAATTCGGTGAATTCCTAACCGTAAAGGTCGAGAATATGTCGCTTCAGCATTCCGGCACCGATCTTCCCGACGGTGATGAGTTTGAAGTTAAAAAGGACGACGCGCGCCGCAAATTCGGCGTTGTTGCAGTCGCAGCGGGAAAGGGAATTCAGGATACCTTCCGCGAGATGGGGGCTGACTTCATTGTTGAAGGCGGCCAGAGTATGAACCCTTCAACTTCCGATTTTATCGAGGCGTTTGAGGCGGTCAATGCCGATACCGTTATCGTATTTCCGAACAACGGTAATGTTATCCTTACGGCAAGACAGGCGGCGAAGCTGTATCCCGGGTCCGATGTGCGTGTCGTGGAGAGCAAGACGATAGGTCACGGTTACGCGGCGCTCACTATGCTCAATACAGATGGAGACGACGTCGATGCTATCATGGCTGAGCTGGACGAAGCCATGGCTGGAGTCGTGAACGTCGAGATCTCGCGTGCCGTGCGCGATGCCGATATGGACGGCTTCACCGTTCACACGGGGGACTATATAGGATTTACCGGTAAGCAGATAGTTTCCTGCTCGGGTTCAAGAGAGCAGGCGGTTTACGATGCCGCGGAGAAAATAGATCTTTCTGAGCATTCGGTTTGTATGCTCATAAGAGGTGCCAAAGCCTCAGACGAAGAAACCGAAAAGCTCGTTTTTGAACTTCCGAAGCGCAACGGCGGAGTCGAGGTCTACCGCATAGACGGCGGGCAGGATATATACGACTATATTCTCGTTGCGGAATAAAAACCGGATGATGCCGGTAAAAGGGCTTGCCACGCCGCTTTTTGCGGAGCGGCAAGCTCATTTGCCGAATAAGAGAGGAGGTCAAGCTGTGTCGGATGATACGAAGAAGGGTGAAGAAGCCTTCAGAAATGCTCCGTTTACAAAGGAGATGAAGGCGACTCATAAGATACTCGCACCCGATATTTTTCCTATTCATATGAAGCTGATAGAGGGAATATTCCGTATGTACGGGTACGATTTTGAGGTGCTTCATTCAACGGGAAGGGATATCATAAACACCGGGCTGAAATATGTGCATAACGATATGTGCTATCCGGCAATATGTATGATCGGACAGCAACTTAACGCCCTCGTGTCGGGTGAGTACGATCCGCACCGTGTGGCACTTATCCAATTCCAGACCGGAGGAGGATGCCGCGCGTCAAACTATATATGGATGATACGCAAAGCTCTTCACAATATGAATATGGATTATGTTCCGGTCCTCTCGCTGAGCTTCAACCGTATGGAGCACTCTGACGGATTCAAGGTCACTCCCGATATGATCGCGAAGGGGCTTATGGCGCTCGTTTACGGGGATATGATAATGCTTTTGAAGAATCAGACTTTGCCTTACGAGGCGCACGCCGGTGACACGAATGCGGTAGTCGAGAAGTGGAACCGCGAGCTTCTGTCGCAGTTTTCACAGAATCGCGGGCTTTTCGGCGATGCAGTGAGACGTAACCTTCGCAATATGGCGGAGGATTTCAGAGGCGTAGAGAGACTTGATGTGAAGAGAACAAAGGTCGGCATTGTCGGCGAGATCTATGTCAAGTATTCTTCATTCGGAAACAACGGACTTGAGGAATTTCTTCTGTCTCAGGGCTGTGAATTCATGGTGCCCGGGGTCATAGGATTTTTTCAATTTATGTTCGATAACAGGCAAACCGACTACCGCCTTTACGGAGGCAAGGCAAGCAAAAAGGTCATAGCCCAAGTCGGAGCCTTCGTCGCCGAAAGAATGGAGAAAGAGATGCTCGATGTGCTGAAGGATTTCCCTTGCTTTACCTCCCCCGCACCATTTTCTCACATACGAGAGCTCGGTGACCGCGTGATCGGACGCGGGGTCAAGATGGGAGAGGGCTGGCTGCTTCCCGCCGAAACTGCGGAGCTTATCGAGAAGGGCTATGATAACATTATCTGTGCTCAGCCATTCGGGTGCCTTCCGAACCATATAGTCGGCAAGGGAACGATAAGGACTATACGCAATATGTACCCGGAGGCGAACATATGCCCGGTCGATTACGATTCGGGCGCGTCAAAGGTAAATCAGGAGAACCGTATCAAGCTGATGCTTGCTATGGCCAATGAAGGCTGAAATAAAGGAGGCTGATCCGGAATATGAAACGCGCGGGACTTGACATAGGCTCGACTACTATAAAGTGCGTTGTAATCGGAGAAGACAATAAAATACTTTTCAGCTCTTACGAGCGGCATATGGCGCACATTCAGGAGACCGCGTCGCGTCTGCTTTCGGAGGTGGCGTCCCGCTTCGGCAACGAAAAGATGTTGCTTTCGGTATCGGGCTCTGCGGGAATGGGAATAGCCGAGTCGCTCGGTCTGCCGTTTGCGCAGGAGGTCTATGCTGCCGGAAGCGCTGTGAAGAAGCTTTATCCCGGTACCGATGCCGTTATCGAACTCGGGGGAGAGGATGCGAAGATACTCTTCCTCAGCGGCGGTACAGAGGTCAGAATGAACGGAACCTGTGCCGGCGGCACGGGAGCTTTTATCGATCAGATGGCGGCGCTTATGAATGTAGATATGTCGGAGCTCGACAGACTTGCCGCAGACCATACACAGGTATATACGATAGCTTCACGTTGCGGTGTCTTTGCAAAAAGCGATATTCAACCTCTCATAAATCAGGGCGCAAGAAAAGAGGACATTGCCGCCGGTATTTTTTATGCCGTTGCGAACCAGACGGTCGCGGGACTGGCACAGGGAAGGGAGATCGCCGGAAATGTGCTATACCTCGGCGGACCTCTGACATTTTTTCCTCAGCTTCGAGCGGCGTTTGACGATGTACTTAAGATAAAAGGAGTTTGTCCCGAAAATTCGCTTTATTATGTTGCGATCGGTGCGGCGCTTTCTCCCGCTTCGGCGGAGACGGATCTTTATGAGCTCGCAAGGAAAACAGCAGGATACTCTTCCTCGGAGAGCTATTCGTCGTGCCGCCCGCTCTTTTCAGACGAAGCGGAATATGCTGATTTCTCAGCCCGTCACGAAGCCGATTCGGAAAATATAGTTTTCCGTGATGCTCCGTCAGAAACAATGTACCTCGGCATCGATGCCGGTTCGACGACAGTGAAAGCGGTGCTTTGTGACGGAGACGGAAACCTTTTCAGACCGCTTTACACTCCGAACAGCGGCAATCCCGTGCCTATCATAAAGAAGTATCTCGAAGAGCTCTACCGAGACTTTCCCGACATACGTATAGCCGGATCGGCTGTGACGGGATACGGCGAGGACATAATAAAAAATGCTTTTCACACCGATCTCGGCGTGGTCGAAACGGTCGCGCATTATACGGCGGCGAAGAAGTTCTGCCCTGCGGTCGACTTTATAATCGATATAGGCGGGCAGGATATAAAGTGCTTCAGGATCCGAAACGGTGCAATCGACAGCATATTCCTCAATGAGGCGTGTTCATCCGGGTGCGGATCGTTTCTGCAGACATTTGCGGCGGTCCTCGGACTTACGCCGCAGGAATTTTCCCGGAAGGCGCTTTTTGCCGACCGTCCGGTTG
>CALYSG010000045.1 GCA_945485605.1 uncultured Clostridia bacterium | reverse complement strand
AAAAAGGAATAAACGCCGGGCAAAGCCCGGCGTTTATTCCTGACGATTTAATTATTTATCTCGTATATCTGCTTATCGTAGTTGTCCCAACCCGCTGTCTTGCGGTAGAAGGACGAACCTATGACATATATCGAGGGAACCTCGGTACCCTCAAATATGTTCTGCGAGACTTCGTCCTCGGAAGGCTTATACTCTCCGAGAGCGGGAACATCTGCCGCCGAGCTGACCTTTTTAAAGATCTTCAGCTCATTAAGTCCCGTACAACCTGCAAAGCAAGCTCCGCCGAGCAGCTCTAACGCCGAACCCTTTTCGGCAGAACCGAAGGTCACGCTCGAGAGCTTTCCGCAGGCGGCAAAGCAAAGCTCACCGACAGATCTCAGTGCCGACGAGAGCTTAAGCTCTGTTATTGCCGACATATAGAAGGCTCTGTCACCTATTTCGACCAATGAATCACCGTTAACCATAACGAATTTAAATTCATCATCAAACCTTGTGTTATCAGGGCCGGACGAGTATGTTCCGGCAAATGCGAATGCACTATCACCTATTCTGACGAGCGTTGAGGGCAGATATATCTCCTCTATCGCGGAGGAATATACCGTCTTACCCGTTCTGTCGACAGAAGTGAAAGGATAACACGCCAGATTCGGTATTACAGTGACACCTTCCTCAAATCTTACAGTCTTAAGGCTCTGGTTTTTGAAGAATACTCCGACGCCAAGTCCGTCACCGACGCTTCCGGGAACGGTGACGCTCTCAAGCTCATCCATATCGGCATATGCGTAATCTCCGACTTTTTTGACAGTCGATGGAATAACCACCTCGACAAGTCCCGTACCGTAGAATCCGTACATTCCGATGGAAGTGACATCGCCGTAAAAATTCAGCTCGCTGACATTCTCAAGGTATGCAAACGCGAAATCGGGGATCGCGCTGAGCTTACCGGTAACGGTCAGCTTCTTAAGCGACGAAGGTGCTGCGCCGGAATTGCTGACTCTGTATGTCTTTTCCCCGTCTTCTTCTGTTTCAATAATGCTTCCGCCGAAGATGTAGAGCATATAGCAATTTTCGTCGGCAGATCCGCCGATGAAAGGCACGGTAAGACTTTCAAGTGCCGTTGCTTCGGCAAATGCAGAAGCCTCGATCATTGTTACGCTTGAGGGAACGGTGATCTCCTTAACGTTGCTCTTAAAGAAGGCACCCGATGCTATAACCTTGACGCTTTCGGGGAAAGCTACCGTCGTCTTCGTTCTCGGAACGATAAGAAGCTCGGTCAGTGCCTTATTATATAGGCAGCCGTCGTAGACCGAATATGCCGCGTTGCTGCCGGAAATTTTGAATTCCGCCAGGTATTCACATCTGTTGAACGCGCCCTCTCCTATATTCTGAACGTCAGCCGGGAGAGTCAGAGTCTCGATCGCGGTGTATGCGAAGGCATAACTTCCGATAGTGCGAGCCTTCGATATACCTCCGATGTTCTTAAGACCCGTGCAACCGTAGAACGCATAATCGGCGACCGAGGTCTGCTCGGTCTTAAATGTTACCTTCTCAAGCGTTTTCGGAACGAAGATACCTGTCGAACCGTTTGCCGCACCGTTCGTCGCGCCGAAATAATATGCAAGATAAGGATTCGACGCAGAAAGAGTATCGAGTGCAAGCTCACGGAGCGACTTCATACCTGCCAGAGCACCGGCTTCAAGTGTGTAACCGCTGAGGTTCACTACAGTCAGGTTTGAATCACCGTAAAACGCATACGCCGCTATCTTACTGACGCTGCCGGGAAGGCTGAGCGTCGTCGGGGCATTTTCACCCGGAATATATCTGAGGAGCGTCTTTCCAGCATCGCCGTAAAGATTTCCCTCAATGACTCTGTAAATATCGTTGCCGCCGTCGATTATAAGCGTAGGTGAGCACTCGGTGAGCACACCGGTGCCGAAGCTTTTAAGCTTCGACGGAACACGGAAGCTCTTAAGAGATCCGCAATCCGAAAATGCGTAATCTCCGATCGAAGTCACACCGTCACTGATATTCAGCGTTTCAAGAGCCTTACATCCCGAGAACGCGCTCTCTCCAACCGATGTAAGCTCATCGGAAAGGGTAACGGACCTGAGGCTTTCGCACCCGAGGAAGGTTCCGTCGGCGATCTCGGTCAGCGAATCGACTTTTCCGAGATCCGAGAGTCTGCGGCAACCGCTGAAGGCGTATTCGCCAAGGTTCTTGCAGGCATTGCCAAGATTGACCGACACAAGCTTTTCACAGCCGGAGAATGCCGCCGCGCCTACTGTCGTCACGGTATCGGGCAGTTTAACGGTCAAAAGTGTTTTATTACCCGCGAAGGCTCTTTCGCCGATCGAGGTAACTGCAACGCCTTCCCATTTTGCGGGGACGATAACATTTTTCGCATTTCCGTTATAGGAGACAAGAGAGCCGTTCTTTATCACGAGCCCTTCGCTGTAAGCAAAGCCGTAGAGATTCAGATCATCGTTGACTGCCGACGGGAATGTATACATCTTCGTCATCGCTTCATCGCTGAACCAGAAATAAAGGTATCCGTCATCTAAACTGAGCTCTTCGAGATTTTCTCCCTTTTTAACGGAGATGCTCTTAACAGCTTTACCGTCGATATATCCGACGACCTCGGTATAGCCCTCGGCAGTCTTCCAGCCGGCGTAAAGAGTCATGTTTTCGACAATCGCAGTTGAAAAATCAAAGCTCTTCGTGCATGCTTCATCTGTGAACCAACCCGTGAATGTATAGCCCTCACGTGTAGGTGCTTCGGGCGTTGAAACGGTCTTGCCCTTCTCTGCCGCAAGGCTCGCAACCGCCGAGCCGCCAAGGCTGTCAAATCGTACAAGGAAAAACTCGTTCGGAGTCCAGGCGGCGTAGTAGGTCACGCTTGCCTTTACCTCACCGAAGGTCGCCGCCTTTGAGAGAGCCTCGTCGGTAAACCAACCCGCGAAATCGTAGCCCGAACGTACGGGTGCTTCCGGCTCGCTGACCGAATCACCGATCTTCATGACCGAGCTTACGGGGGTACGACCGTCACGGTAATCAAAGGTTACCGTGACGCTGTCGTCGACCGGATCGGTCGTAGCAGTCGTATCGTCGGGGTTGTTTCCGTCGCCGTTGCAACTGCACGAGGTTATAAGGAGAGCTGCACAGAGCACTGCCGTAAGAATTATTATAAGCCTGAACTTACGCATCTGCGTTTCCTCCTGCTTTCTTTTTAACAAATATCATTGCCCAACCTGCGAGCGGTATCATTGCAAGAGCGCTTATGAAGCCGCTGCAGCCTCCGCAACCCGATTCTCCGCCGTTCGAAGCTCCGTTAGTCGTATCGGAGGGTGTGTTGCCGCTCTCATCGGGGACCTTCGTATCTCCGTTATTTGAAGTAGTATCGTCGGGATTTTCGGGTGTATCGGGATTGTCGATACGGAGCTGTTCTGCCGCCTTTACCGCGTCGGTAAGCTTCTGGCTGTTCTTAACAAAGACAAGCTGATCCTTATCAAGAGTCTTGAATATTCGGTTCAGATACTCGACCTGCGCAACATCGGCAAGGGTTATCGTTGTGGGAAGCTCGTCGATGAGCTTTATCAACAGCTCTGTGCTGTTCGTCATCGAGATCGTTTCGGTCTTCTGTGCCACTCCGATGTAGCGGCTCCATGTGTAGCTGTCATAACGTACCGAGTTCTTCGGAGTCGTGACCGTAATATTCACTGCCTCCTCTCCCTGTCCGGGGATAAAGTCAATGAAGTTATTGTAGGTCCACCCGTCTGCTGACGAAGTATAGTATCTGCTCTCGAGTATCGGTGCTTCAACCGACAGGAAGTTGATCTTTTTGAGTGCCGTACAGCCGTAGAATGCTGCGGCACCTACGTTTGTCACGGTTCTTGCGACTGTGACTTCCTTAAGGTTCACGTTCGTCGAGAACGCCTCCTGCTCGATCCTCACCGTTCCTTCGAGAACAGTATAAGCCTCATCTGTAAGTCCGGCAGGATATGCGACAAGCTCGTACTTTCCGTATCCGAGATTGTGGTAGAGGACGCCCTTCTCGTCTGTGAAGTAGTCCTTGCAATCCTTCGCAACGCTGATCTTATTTATTCTGAGAATGCTGTCGTCCGACGAATTGAACGCCTTCGTGATAAAGGCACCCGCCGCGACATCCTTGAGAGTTGCGGGAAGCTTAACCTCCGTAACTCTTGTAGAATAGAAGGGATACGAACCGAGCTTCTCGAGTTTACCGAAGCTTACCTCTCCGAGTGACGATGCAAGCATGAATGCGTAGTCGCCGATCTCAAGGCAAGAGGGCAGCTCGAGCTTCTTCAGCGCATTTGCACGGTAGAAGGCTCCGAAACAGATCTTCTCAAGGCTTTCCGCCTTGAATGATTCGAGCTTTTCCGCATTTGCAAAGCCATAGTTTCCGATCTCCTTCAGAGAAGGAAGCTCAAGTGAGGCTATCTCTGAGCCATAGAAGCTGTATTCACCGATCTTTTCGAGCTTATCGGCCTTAAGCGAGGTAACAGCCGATCCGACCATAGCGAAATCTCCGACCTCTGTAACATCACAAAGATCAAGATTCGTCAGTGCCGTCGTGCCGAAGAAGGCAAATTTTCCGACACTCGCAGCCTTCGAAACCGCGACATTCGTCAGAGCGGTATCGCCGTAGAAGCAGTAGTCCGGGATCGCCTCGACAGAAGCGGGAAGCACTATTTCTTTAAGTCCGGTCTCGGCAAAGCAAGCCTCTCCGAGAGTCGTGACCGATTCGGGAAGATCAAGAGATTCAAGGTTTTCGCACTGTCTGAATGCGTAACCTTCGATTTCTTTTATTCCGTTATGTACTCTGACCTCCGTAAGGTTCTTGCATATTGCGAACATTCCGTATGACACCGTCGTGAGCTGCGCGGGGAGCGTTACGGTATTGATACCGTAGTTTCCGCAGAATGCAAAACTGCCTATCTCCTTCACCGATGCGGGAAGTGTAAAGTCGCCCCACGCGATGTTAGTACAACCGTAGAATGCGTTGTCTCCGATAGTCTCAAGCGAATCGGGAAGCGTAAATGCCATCAGATACGGGCAGTTGTTGAATGCGTCATCTCCGATCTCCTTAAGGCTGGACGAAAGAGCAACGCTGCGTACTGTGCTTCTCGTGAAAGCGCCCTTGCCGATGATCTCAACACCCGGCATATCGAACGTTCCGATACCCGCCTTATATGAGAATGCGTAATCGCCGATCTCTTTTACCGTAGCAGGAAGCGCTATACGGTTGGCAACCTTACCTGCCGGAGCAAGTATCAGTTTCGACATATCCTTTGAGAAGAGCATGCCGTTATATACAGAGAGGTATTTGCTTCCGGGTTCAAGGCTGAATTCCTTGACTCCGTAAGAACCGTAGAAGGATGCCTCGCCGAGCGACGAAACCTTTGCATCGGCGCTGAAAGTGATTGCCTCGAGAGCTGAACACCCGCCGAAGGCGTAACCTCCTATGTACTCACATCCCGCGGGAATGAATACTGACGGCAGACTTGAGCAATTTGCGAATGCATAATCGCCGATATATTCGGCAGAGCCGTCAAACACAAGGTTCACGAGTGACGAACAACCGTTGAAGGCACCGTATCCGATATCGGTGACATCTTTTTTGAAGTTTATCTCGGAAATTCTCGAGCATCCGAGGAAGGCAAGTCTTCCGACAAAGTCGACCGCCAGATCAAGCTTCTGTATCGCCGTACAGAAGGCGAAGCAGTACTCGGGAACAGTCTTTCTTTCTCCTACCTCAAGCGTCTTTATGCCCGAGCAGGACAGGAATGAGAACTCACCGAGCTGACCGACCTTGCTGACATCAAGAGAGGTCAGCGATTTGCAATATGCAAATGCGTATTCGCATATTGTGTAGCAGCCGCTGAGATTGACCTCTTCGAGCTCTGAGCAACCGTAGAAGGCAAGCCGTGAGATCGAATGGACGTTTTCAAGGTTGATCTTCTTAAGCTTTTCGTTGTGACCGATTCCCCATTCGTCAATGTGCTTGAGAGTCGAAGGAAGCACGATCTCTTCAAGGCTCTCGCAGCCGTAGAAAGCTCCGTACTGGATCTCTTCGACACCTTCGGGGATAATTACCTTCTTTATATATTTGTTATTGGCGAAGGCAATACGGTAGATGGTTGTGATACCCTTCTCTGCCGGGATCTCGACGACGCCGTTCTCGTCACCGCGACCGACATAGGACTTTAAGTATATGCTTTCAATAGTGAATTCCTGTTTGACGTTTACCGAGCACTCGGCCTTGAAGAGCTTGCCTTTTGCGACAGCGGTCACAGTAGCTCTTCCCGAGTTCTTCGCATATACCGTGCAATGAAGCGGGTTTTCGGGGTCGACCGTAAGCGTAACGAGCTTTGATGTCGTGCGCCATTCTATCTCGGGATTTTCCGTAAGGTTGTACGGCATAAGCTCGACATACAGCTCAAGCGTTTCGCCGCGCTCGATATTGACCGAGGTTTCGTTCATCCTGAGTCCCGAGAGCGGGATGGAGCTTCCGCTCGTCTGACCCTTGCAGGATATCTCGACCGATGACGATGCCCCGGTTGCCGAGGTTGCCGTGATTGTAACCGTTCCATCTTTGAGTGCCGTAACGATTCCGTCTTTTACTATCGCAATGCTCTCATCGGACGATGTCCATGTGAGGGGAGCTGTATAAACGTCCTTCGGCTCTGTCTCAAGGTTCTCAAGAAGGTTCTTTTGCGTGAAGGGCTTCATAACGAAGGATATCTTCGCGCCTTCGGCTGTGGTTTCTCTGCCGTTTCTGAACGAAACCGCACTTGCGTCGGTCTTCTTAAGTGTGTAGTAAAGCTTGGTACTGTGTTTTGCGTAGTCGTAGACCTGAATACCGATATTCTTCGATCCGGGCTCGCTTCCGTCCTTCATCTTGTACCAGAGATCGGTCAGATCGTGAGTGATCTTATTTACCTCTCCGCCCTTGAAATCGTCGACCGGGATTATTCCTTTTACAAGGGGCTCAAGATCGACGGGATTGCCGTTCTCGTCAAGGTGATCGTAGGTATAGAGGAAGTATCCCTGCACATACTGGTTATCGTAAATGTGCATATCAAGGAGGTAGTCGGTAATGTCCCCTGCGCTGTTGGTCTTTACGCGGAGAGTATTGAGATCCTCGCGAATTACGGGAGCTTCGTCATCCATATAGAAGCAGAAGCTGAAGGTGTTCTTACTGTTATTCTGTTCACCTTCCCAGTCAAGGTAGCAAGTCATCGAGAATTCGTACTTCGTGTTGTTGGCAAGTCCCGCCTCGGATGCATCGAAATCGACCTCCACGTATCCGCCGGTCTGCTGACCGTTGTAGTAGGACTTACGGCTGTTCTGAGTCTCTTTCTCGAAAACGACCTCACCCGTTACTGTGTCGGTGATGGTCATCTTGACCGTCTTCGCGTTACGGAGAAGTCCCGCCGCAATATAATAGAGCTTGAAGTTTCCGTCCTTTGACGAAGTAAGCGAGCAATACTTTTCGAGCGTTGCGGGCTGTTCATAGCCGTCGGCGATTATGTAGCCGATCTTGCCCATATAGTAGTAGCTGAAATCGTCCTCGGTCCTGCCGCTGCCGTTATAGTAGCCGACCATGGGAATGGTTGCGAAAACGTCGGGCTTAAGCTTCTCGTCCTCAAGGATCGAGGTGTTCTTCTGCTCCTCACCGACCTCAAATTCGGTTACGTCGAGCATGGGAGCTGCCGTCCAGTCACCATAGAAGCCGAGGTAAGGGATCGTAAGGTCTGTATCGCAATCCTGCGCGTCAAGGGTTAAAAAGCCCTCAACATACATACCGTTTCTGAATTTTTCGTCAAGGTACTTGCGGTCAGCCTCACTCAGCTTAACGGTTGCCGTGACCGTTGCATCGCCATAGCCGCTGACAGTAAGCATATTTCCGTTAAGGTTACCGTTCTCGACCGAGTAGGTTACATCGGGAGAAAGCATATATGCCTGCTCACCGACAGTCTTGCCGTCCGAGGAAATGCTCTCTGTCATCGTGATAACAGACATCGCATAGGACTGAACGGTACCCGAAAGGTTCACTACGTGGAATACGAGCTTATATTCACCCGTCTTGTTCGGATCATCTCCGAGCGAGAGCTTAGATTTATCGTTGCCATCGACAACGATATAAGCGGGAGTCTTTATTGCTCTTTCGGCGTCGGCAAGCCCGGCTCCCTGCTTTCTCGGGGAGTAAGGATTGCCTGCCTCGTTTCTGAGTATCGATGCCGTCGACATAAGCAGACGGTTAACAAAGACCATTGTCTCCTTTGCCGTAAGCTCGGGGTACTTCGCCTTGACCGACTCTCTTACGAGAGCGGCAGATCCGGCAAAGTTCGGGCAAGCCATCGACGTACCGGAGAGGATATCGTAGCCTCCTCTGACAGCCGAGTTGATATCGCCGCCGTAAGAGGTAACGTCAGGTGAAAGCTCGAGATCCGAATTGGGGCCCCAAGATGAGAAGTCACTCATGAAAGGTCCTGCAAGATTCTCGGAATCAAAGATGAGCTTTCCGGTCGGATGCTCCTCGAAATACTTACCCGCATCCATAGAGATCGAGCAGGCGGGAAGCGTCGAGATACCGATCGTCATCATGATATTACCCGAAACGTTGTTATAGATTATCGCGCCGATCGCGCCGTGGTTTTTCGCAATGTCTACCTTAAGCTCGAATGTCTCGACACCGCGCTTTATTACAGCGATCTTACCGGTCACATCGACTCTTGAATAGTCGGAATCGTTTCCGGTACCGGAAATGAGCACGTAATCAAGCACCGCCGACTTTTTACCGTCGAGCATCTTTTCGTAGAACTCTATCTCGTCACCGTTGCTGTTCTTTGCCTTCGTGAGGTAAACGGGAAGTTCTCCGTTGGCGTAGACGTAGTGCGTCTTAGCACCCGTGACCGATGCGACTGACATTGAAGACGGGTAGGTAGCGGGCGAGCCGATCGTCGCCGAATCGGGGTTGCTCGCAAGGTTCGTATCGCCTCTTGTTGAGCCCTTAGCCGAAGAGCTTGAGTTCGATGCCGCAACGATGAGGTTTATGCCCGCCTCACGCACCGAGTCGTAGATCTCATTGACCCCTTCGTCGTCGGCAGCGCGCGAGAATCCGCAGGACGAGCCGAGCGACATATTGATCACGTCAACACCGAGCATGACCGAGTCTGCAAGACCGGCAAGGATATCTTCGGTCTCGGCTCCGGCATCCTTGTTGCCGAAAACCTTCATAATAACGAGCTGGGCATCAATCGCAACGCCCGTGATGGTGTCGTCCTTACCGGCGATAATTCCGGCGACGTGAGTTCCGTGGTCGTTTATCGGATAAACATCGGGATCTTTGTCGGCGTAGTCAAAGGTGTAAGGGACCTTCGCCGAATGATATGTCGACTCCCATCTCGCATACTCATCGAGCTTCGATGCCTCGAGAAGCGGGAAGAGCTCCTCTACGCGATCGGCATCGAGAGTCGGCTGACAGTCCGGAAGTCTCTGGAAAGCGCTGTGAGTATAATCCAGTCCGGTATCGAGTATCGAAACGACTATCTTCTTACCGGTAAGACCTGTCCCGGACGAGTTGTAGATACCGGTGCCATAAGCGTTAAGAGCATTATCGGTCGCCGTTTCGGCGGGCTCATAGCGCTCTGAGATCATGACCTTCTTGACGCCGGACGCTTTCTCGAGGGCGTTCAGATCCTTATACTTGATCTTGCAGGAAAATCCCGAGAAAAGGGTCGTATAGTGATACTTTACCGACAATATCTTATCTCCGAATGATGCTATCAGCTCATCCTGAGCTTTTTTCATATTCTCGGAAGCCTTTTTGCCCTCAGAGGACAAGGCGTAATCGGCGACGCTCTTCCCCACTGCCTCGGCAGCCGAGAGCAGAGATTCACCGCTAAGGCGCACGATGACGGTTATTTCATCGTCCGACTTGTAATCTTTACCGGCAGAAGCGCTGAGCTCGGTCTTTCCGGACGTGTCAGCGGTAAGGTTTCCGTCAATGTTTCCACCGTTGATACCGGGCATTTCTCCGTTAAGCAACGGCGAGGCGCTTGCGGGTAATACCGCAGTCCCGGCAAGGAACGTAAAGGCAAGCAGCAGACAAAGCAGTCGCTTGATGCTCTTTTTCATACTTTTTCTCCCATTTTCCGCCCTATGGCGGCACAGATTAGTTTTATTTCACTTATTTCGTCATCTCAGCCACAGAGCCGTTACGACAAACGCAAGGACAAGTCCCCCGATGGCAATAAGCGCATAAGGCAGCATCGTAAGATATGCCGCTTTTATCATTGCGAAAAGCTCCTTTTTTGTGGGCTTATCGGGATCGTGTCTCTTAATCCTTCGATCCGGAAGATTCGGCTGATACCAAGGAAGCCCGTCAACGTTCATATTGACTATCGTTCTGCCGTCATCCTCCGGCTCGGTCATTTTCTTTTTTTCCTTATCCTTTTTCATTGGCATTTTCACCCGTCTCTTCGGCAGGCGAGCCGCAGAGGAAACACGCTACCTTGTGACCGTTGCCGATATCGGTGAGAGCGGGGCGCTTCTGTTTGCATATATCCATGCACTTCGAGCAACGGGTGTGGAACTTGCATCCCGGAGGGCAGTTTACCGGAGACGGAACATCCCCCGTCAGCACGATCCTGTTTATCTGCGCATGAGGATCGGGGATAGGTGCCGCAGAAAGGAGCGACTGGGTGTAGGGATGCAGAGGGTTATCGAATATCTCGTGTTTGCTTCCGATCTCGACCATACTGCCGAGATACATGACTCCGACATGAGACGATATGTGCTTTACGACTGAGAGGTCGTGCGATATAAAGAGGTAAGTCAGTCCCATATCGAGCTGGAGCTTTTTAAGAAGATTGACGATCTGCGCCTGGATCGAAACGTCAAGAGCCGAGACGGGCTCATCGCAAACAACGAATTCAGGCTTGACCGCAAGGGCACGGGCTATGCATATCCTCTGTCTCTGACCTCCGGAGAACTCGTGCGGGTAGCGCTCATAGTAATAGTCGTGCAGTCCGCACTTCTTCATTATCCCAAGAACGTATTCGCGCAGCTCCTTGTCCGGAACGATCTTGTGCACCTTGACTGCCTCGGCAATTATGTCACCGATAGGCATACGCGGCGGCAGGGATGAGTAGGGATCCTGGAATACTATCTGCATTCTCGTGCGGAGACCCTCTTTTCTCAGCTTGGAAGATGTGTAATTCGTTATATCGACACCGTCATATATTATCTGACCGCCTGTGATCTCATGAAGGTGAAGGATCGTACGTCCGAGGGTCGTTTTTCCGCATCCTGACTCTCCGACAATGCCGAGAGTCGATCCGCGCGGTACGGTAAACGAAACATCGTCGACAGCCTTTAAGAATACCTTCGGCTTGCCGAAAAAGCTCTTAGACGCCGGAAAATATTTTTTAAGATGGTTTACTTCGAGAAGGATATCCCGCGTTTCTTCGGTCTTGTTTTCATTTTTCATAACTCTTAAGACGCGCCTCCTCGATCTCTGACGCCCGATAACAGGCGACGTAATGTGTATCCGAGAGCTTCATGAGCTCGGGATACTGATTATCGCATTTTTTGTTGCAGAACTGGCATCTGTCCTTGAAATAGCAGGTATCGGGAAGATCGATGGGGTTCGGGACTCTTCCGGGGATACTGTAAAGCCAGTCAACATCTTTATTTACGACGGGTTTCGACTTCTGAAGCCCTATCGTATAAGGGTGGCAGGGGTGATCGAAAATATCGAATACCGTTCCCTGCTCTATTATCCTTCCGGCGTACATGATAACTACGTAATCAGCCATACCCGCGATAACTCCGAGGTCATGGGTGATAAGCATTATGGAACCGTTGATCCTGTTCTTCAGAGTCTTAAGCAGGTCAAGGATCTGCGCCTGTATCGTAACGTCAAGTGCCGTCGTCGGCTCGTCTGCTATTATCAGCTTTGGATTGCAGGCAACAGCCATCGCGATCATGACTCTTTGTCTCATGCCTCCCGAAAGCTCGTGCGGATATTTCTTATAGACAGCCTCGGGCATTGCGATA
>CALYSG010000044.1 GCA_945485605.1 uncultured Clostridia bacterium | reverse complement strand
CAATGTTGCCAAAACAACCAAAAAGGCGATCTGCATCTTCTCTCTCGAAATGTCGGCAGAGCAGATCGTTACGCGTATGCTTTCGATAGAATCCATGGTGATGAGCAACCGATTCAGGTCCGGCGAGCTAACCGACGAAGACTGGAAAAAGATCGGTCCCGCCGCAGGAAAACTCACAAACTGTGATATACTGATCGATGATTCGACAGGCATCAATGTCACGAATATGCGTGCAAAGCTACGTCGTGAACAAAACAAGAAAAAAGATATAGGGCTCGTCGTAATAGACTATCTTCAGCTTATGCAGAGCGAAAAGCGGATAGACAACCGTGTGCAGGAGATCGGCGATATCTCACGTTCTCTCAAGTTGCTCGCAAAAGACTTCAATGTTCCTGTCGTATGCCTTGCCCAGCTTTCGCGTAAACCCGAGGGCAGGACTTCGCAGAAGCCCATGCTTTCCGACCTTCGTGACTCGGGGGCAATAGAGCAGGACGCGGATATGGTTCTCTTCCTGTACCGCGAGGATTATTATAAAGAAGAAGCCGCCGCTGCCGACAACAAGATATGTGAAGTAGTAGTTGCCAAAAACCGTCACGGCGGTCTTGACACGGTCAAGCTCGGATGGATACCCGACTGTACGAAATTCCGCACCATTATGGATGACGGATCGCTCGTTCCGCGGCCGTGATGAAAAAGACTAATCTTCCGGAGCGGTTCACTCCTCCGCACCTGCTTGCAGGTATGCCGGCAAATACGCCGATACTGCTCGCATTTTCGGGAGGTCCGGATTCTTCGGCGTTGCTCTCTATGCTGAAAAGATCCTGCGATATTCACGGTGCGCCGCTATTCGCCGCTCATGTAGATCACCTTATCAGAAAGGAAGAGCATCAGCGCGACCTTGACTTCTGTAAAAGAACGGCTGAATCTCTCGGCGTCGAACTTTTTACGCTGACAGCAGATATTCCGGCGACGTCACAGAAAACCGGCGAATCACTTGAGCTTGCCGCAAGACGAGTCAGATATGACTTTTTCAATAAAATAATGAAGGAAAAAGGCATACCGATACTTGCAACAGCTCACAACGCAGACGACAACCTTGAAACTTTACTTCTTAACCTGACGAGAGGTTGCGGGCTTCGGGGACTGTGCGGCATCCCTCCCTGCCGTGAAACAGACGGCGGGAAGATCGTCCGACCGATCCTCGGAATGACAAAAGCGGACATTCTCACTTACTGCGAAGAAAACGGCGTCGAATATGTTTTCGATTCAACGAATGCCGTTGCCGACTGTTCAAGAAACATCCTGCGGCTGAATGTCCTCCCGGAGCTGAAAAAGATCTGCGGCTCGGCTTCGGAAAACGCGTCGAGAACCTGCCGAAGCCTTCGTGAAGACCGCGAATATCTTGAAGGAATTGCCGAGGATTTCGTCTCGCAGCACAGAAACGCTTTGCCCGCAAAGGAGCTTTGTGCTTTTCCCTTACCGATAAGGAAACGTGTGCTGACGCTTTTTTTCGGGAGCAGTCTCGAAGAAGTCCACATTTTTTCGCTCATTAACCTTGCCGAAAAGTGTAAACCGCATTCGTCGGTCTCACTCCCCGGCAATGCCAGAGCGACAGTCGAAAACGGATGCCTGACTTTGTCGGCAGAAGAAAAAATCCGGGAAAGCGCCGCCGGCTTTTACGTGCGGCTTAATGAAGGTCAGACCGATCTCCCGGGTGGATTTTCGCTGTTTTTGACTAATAACGTAAACGTTGCCGAAAATGTTTACAATTCAATCACATCTGCAAGTATTCCGTTTGATACAATTAACGGTACTTTATTTGCAAGAAACAGACGTGAAGGAGACCGCATAAGGCTCGGCGGAATGAACCGAAGCGTCAAAAAACTTATGTGCGACAAAAAAATCCCGCTCCGTGAGCGTGAAGTCCTTCCGATCATCTGTGACGATGACGGGATACTCTTCATTCCGGGGATCGGAATAAGGGATACTCGGGAAAAAAACAGCGATCGGAATATTTATATCTCTCTGATTAAGGGTTAAACTATGAAAGGGATTCTTTATGAACAAAGACATTGAACGTATCCTCGTATCTGAAGACAAAATAGAAGGAATCATCACCGAGCTCGCCGAAAAGATCGACCGTGACTACTCCGGTTCCGAAAAGAAGCTCCTTCTTCTCTGCATCCTGAAGGGCTCGGTCGTCTTCATGGGCGAGCTTATGAAAAAGATAACCATACCGGTTGAGATCGATTTTATGAAGGTATCGTCATATGGCTCCGGGACTGTTTCGTCGGGACGGCTCAATATCCTTCTCGATATCACGAGAGGAGATATGGCTGACCTTGATATAATAGTAATCGAAGACATCATCGACAGCGGCAGGACGCTCTCATATCTTGTACAATATCTTCAGCTCAAGGGAGCGCACAGCGTAAGGACCTGTACGATGCTTGACAAACCATCCCGGCGTGAGGTCAACTTTGATCCGGACTATGTCGGTTGCACGATACCGGATGAATTCGTGGTCGGATTCGGACTCGACTACGATGAGAAATACCGCAATCTGCCTTACATAGGCGTGCTGAAGCCCGAAGTCTATAACCATTAAGGAAGGAACCAGATGAAGAATTCACTGAAAGTAATCCTGTTTTACGTCGCTCTGATCGGCGTGATAGTTCTCGTCGTCGCCCTTCTGCTCGGCAATCGCGGGCAGACCGAACAGAAGCTGCTCAGCGACATCAGCGCCTATATTTCGGATGCAGAGGCGTACTATGACTATCAACAGGACCCGAATGCAAACCCTAAGCCCTCACGAATCGTCGTAATAAAGAGCGCCGAAATAAATGAATCAAACTATACCCTTACCCTCAAGATGAATATCGACGGAACGGATCAGACGGTCTATTACTCGATAGGTACTCTCTCCGCAAGGCCTATCTATGAAAAGCTCGCTGCCTATTCTGAAAAGCACGGCGATATGCAGTTCGAGGATAGTCCTGCACAGAGCTTCCCGTGGTGGTTACAGTTTCTGCCATACGCCGGAATGCTCATACTCTTTATCATCTTCTGGATCTATTCAACAAACCGCATGATGAACAACAGAGATGCAAAGGCCAACAGCTTCGGTAAGGCTAAGGTAAAAACACCCGGCAGTGAAAAGGATACCGTCAGATTCACAGACGTTGCCGGCGCTGATGAAGAAAAAGAAGAGCTTGAAGAGATAGTCCAGTTCCTGAAAAATCCTTCAAAATTTGCAAAACTCGGGGCGAAGATCCCGCACGGCGTGCTTCTCGTAGGCCCTCCGGGAACGGGTAAGACCCTTCTGGCGAAGGCGGTCGCCGGTGAAGCCGGAGTCCCCTTCTTCTCTATCTCGGGTTCGGACTTCGTAGAAATGTACGTCGGTGTCGGTGCTTCACGTGTACGTGACCTGTTCGAAATGGCGCGCAGATCACCGGCAAGCATAGTGTTCATTGATGAGATCGATGCTGTCGGACGTCACCGCGGTGCCGGTCTCGGCGGCGGTCATGACGAGAGAGAGCAGACTCTTAACCAGCTTCTTGTCGAAATGGACGGTTTCGGCTCGCACGACGGAATAATAGTAATGGCGGCGACCAACCGCCCGGATATACTTGACCCCGCCCTTCTCCGTCCCGGACGTTTTGACCGTCAGATATCGGTAGGATATCCCGATATACGCGGACGCGAAGCGATCCTCAAGGTTCACGCAAGAAATAAGCCTATGGGCAAGGATGTTGATTACGCAGCAATCGCAAAGTCGACTGTGGGCTTCACCGGCGCGGACCTTGCGAATCTTCTCAATGAAGCCGCACTTCACGCCGCGCGAAAGAACAAAAATGTCATCAATATGGATGATATAGAAGACGCTTTCATACGCATCATAGCCGGTCCGAAGAAGAAATCATTGGTTCGCAACGAATCAGAGCGCCGCAAGACCGCATTCCACGAGGCGGGACACGCGATCGTCGCATTCTTCCTTGAAAGCTGCCCGCCGGTTCAGCAGATCTCGATCATCCCAAGCGGAAGAGCTCTCGGATATACGCTCAATCCCCCGAAGGAAGACAAGTACAGCGAATATAAAAACGAGCTCAAGGAGAGCATCGCAGAGCTTCTCGGCGGCAGAGCCGCGGAAGAGATTATATTCGGCGATGTATCGGGAGGTGCCTCGAACGATATCGAGCGTGCGACCGCAATTGCAAGAAAAATGGTCACGAAGCTCGGCATGAGCGATATGCTCGGTCCTATCAAATACGGAAGCGATCAGGATGAGGTATTTCTCGGCAGAGATTTCTCGAGCACGCCCAACTACTCCGAGGAGGTCGCGGCAAAGATCGACTCCGAGATACACTCGATCATAGAAAACGCTTACAACAAAGCAAAGAGCATCCTTTCCGAGCATTCGGATAAACTCCATTTCGTTGCCGAATTCCTTGTAAAGAACGAGATCATGGACGGCGATCAGTTTGAAGCCGCTATGACTGCCGACGCAACGATAGAGTCCGTTGAAGCAATTGCGGAAAAGAAGCGCGCCGACCGTAAGGCGGAAAATGACCGCCTTGCCGCCGAAAGCAAAAAACAGGATACGCCCGCCGACGGAAACGACAAGGATAAAAAAGACTGAAAAAGCGCAAAAAGGTCTGCCTCAATTAAATGAGGCAGACCTTTTATGACTTTTCGTTTGCTTTTTTTACATTTTACTCTTGATTTCAAGTCATAATAAGGTTATAATAATATACTACTGATTTTATTATGGAGGTTTATACCGTGAAGATAAGAAAGGCAGTTATTCCCGCAGCGGGGCTTGGAACGAGGATGCTCCCTATCTCGCGAGCTGTTCCGAAAGAAATGCTTCCTATCGTCGACCGTCCAGCGATCTCCTACCTTGTTGACGAAGCGGTAGCAGCCGGAATTACAGATATACTGATAATCACCAATCGCGATAAGGACATGATGGAGGACTACTTTGATATTTCTCCGGAATATGAGCAGAAGCTGCGTGCATCCGGTAAAATTTCAGAGATAGATTCGATGTACGAAAATGCACTTCGCGCGAATATCTTCTTTATCAGGCAGAAGATAACGCGCGGTCTCGGTCATGCAGTCGGTTGTGCTAAAGAATTCGTCGGTGACGAACCCTTTCTTGTCCTTTACGGAGATGATATCATATTCTCCGATAAGCCTGTCTGCTCTCAGTTGATAGAGGCTTACGAGGCTTACGGCAGAGCTGTCTGCGGCGTAAAGCCCGTGCCCGAGGAGCTCGTCACAAAGTACTGCTCGCTGAAAGCCGAAAAGATCTCCGGCAGCGACAATCACTATCTTGTCACCGATATGATAGAAAAGCCGAAAAAAGATCAGATCTTCACAAATCTGTCGATCCTCGGCAGAGTTCTTCTCACCCCCGATATATTCGATATTATAGCCAATCTTACCCCCGGTGCCGGCGGAGAGATCCAGCTGACCGATGCCATGAAGCAGATTTCGCAAACGGTCGGAATGACCGCCGTCGACTTCTGCGGAACAAGGTTTGATATGGGTTCAAAGCTCGGTTTTCTTACAGCGAATGTAACAAAGGGAGCTTATGATCCTCAGCTCGGGGCGGAATTCAGAGCCTTTCTTCGCGAATTCGTTAAAAATATGGAGGACTGAGGTATGAGAGTCTCAAAAGAAAATTATTATCTTGATATAGCTCAGACGGTCGCCGAGCGCAGCACCTGCTTAAGAAAGCGCTACGGCGCGATAATCGTAAAAAACGACGTGATCCTCTCGACCGGCTACAATGGAGCGCCGAGAGGCAGAAAAAACTGCTGTGACCTCGGTCAGTGTATGAGAGACAAGCTGAATATTCCGCGCGGCGAAAGATACGAGCTTTGCCGTTCGGTACATTCGGAGCAGAACGCAATAATCGCCGCGTCACGGGAACAAATGCTCGGAGCGACGCTCTACATGGCTTGCATAGATCCTGCAGACGGAAGCCTCGTCCCGGGAACGAGCAGCTGTATGATGTGCAAGAGAGTAATACTTAACGCGGGAATCGCAAAGGTCGTGATCCGTGATACGAAAGAGGATTTCAGAGTGATAGAAACCTCAGAATGGATAACCGATGACGATTCTCTGAGCGGAAAATTCGGTTACTGAACCGGAGGAAAAACGATGAAAAAAATACTGTCGGCACTCTGCCTTTTAATAGCGACAGTCTGCCTTCTTCCCTCCTGCGCTTCCTGCTCGGCTTTACCGAAGCTCGACCGCGCCGGCAGCACAGTCACTAACAAAAAGACAGGGATCACATATTATTACGCCCCGTCGACTTATCGCCCTATCTCTTACTCAAAGGACGCTGTTTTTACTGACGGAAAGGATCATTCCTACCGTAAGGTGGCTGACAACAACGGGAATTTCGCGAACATCGATGAAATGATATATGATTATACGTCGGATTCTTTGCTTGTAAGCTCGTCGGTTACTCTTCCGACTCTTGAACAGATAGCTCCCGACTCGGTACATTTCTACTACGAAGACACGGTTGCTAACCTTCTTCACTCCGACACAGACAAAAACAATATATCGAAGATTATTGATATATACAGAAGCGGTGTAAGTTGCAAATCTCCCGATGCAACGATAGGTGACAGGTATACACTTACATTTACCTCGGATAAGTATCCGTTCTTTGCCTATTCCCTGACCTACGTTGAATACACGAAGGAAGTTCTCGAATACGAAATCGCCGCAAACCTCGACAGCTACCAATTCCGTGAAAACGTAGCTCACACGGAGGAGCCAAACGCGGACGGAAGCTATACTGTCACATATAATTACGGTAAATATTTCCTATGCGACATTGAAAACCGTATCTGCACCCCTGCGCAATTCATTCACGATACCTACAACAATAATGATGACTGACGTGAATTTTTCGACGGTCAGGCTCGGAGCCGAGCACATTCACTTCGCGCACGAGATAGAAAAGTCATGCTTTTCCGACCCTTGGTCGGAGGAATCGCTCGGGCTTTTCACAGGTGCGGGCGGAATGGGGCTTATCTGTTTCTCGAACGGAATTCCCGCGGCTTACTGCGGCGTTATGACGGTGCTTGACGAGGCGGACATCGCAAGGATAGCCACTGTACCGGCTTTTCGGCGTATGGGAGTCGCGAAGAGACTTCTCGGATCGCTCTTCGGGCTTTTGGCATCAATGAACATTTCAAGGGTAACGCTGGATGTCCGTGAGTCGAATATTCCCGCTCTGGAGCTGTACCGTTCATCGGGTTTTGCCGTGATCGGGAAGCGGCGTGACTACTACAACCGACCGCGTGAAGCGGCTGTCATAATGGAGAAAAAGCTCTGATGTACATTCTCGGAATAGAAAGCTCCTGCGACGAGACCTCGGTCGCCGTCGTGGACGGAGAAAAAAGACAGATAAGATCAAATATAGTTGCTTCTCAGATAGAGATACACAGACTCTACGGAGGTGTTGTCCCCGAGATCGCGGGACGCGCACATATAGAAGCCGTTTCAAGGATAACCTATGAGGCGCTTGAAAAGGCGGGGCTTACTCTCGGCGACATCGGAGCGGTCGCGGTCACGGCATTCCCGGGACTTATCGGCGCTCTTCTCGTCGGAGTAAACTTTGCAAAATCGCTTGCATACTCATACGGGATCCCCCTCGTCGCCGTTAATCACGTAAAGGCTCATGTCGCCGCCGGCTATCTTGAGGATCCGACGCTTGAACCGCCTTTTCTTGCAGTCGTAGTGTCGGGAGGTCACACTTCGATATACGATGTAAAGGACTATACCGACTTCAGAGAGATAGGATCTACGCGGGACGACGATGCCGGAGAGGCTTTCGACAAGATAGGAAGAGTCATAGGTATGCCCTACCCCGGTGGCGCTGCGCTCGACAAACTTGCCTATGAAGGAGATCCAAACGCCGTAAGGCTCCCCTCTCCCGCGCTTCACGACGGGCTTGATTTTTCATTCAGCGGGCTTAAGACCGCCGCTTTGAACTACATCAATTCGGAAAGGCAGAAAGGCGAAGAGCCTTCCGCAGCCGATATTGCCGCCTCGTATACCGCCGTCATAACCGATGCAATAACTTCAAAGGTCAGAAAAGCTCTTGATATGACCTCCGCTTCTCGAGTAGTCCTTGCCGGGGGCGTTGCCGCGAACTCTCACCTCAGGAAGAGACTCTCGGAGCTTTGCAAGGCACAAAACGTCACTCTAACCGTTCCGCCGATATCGCTATGCGGTGATAACGCCGCTATGGTGGCATGCGCGGGATACTTTGAATATCTGAAAGGAAACCTTTCGGGCACCGGGCTGAACGCCTCGGCAACCGAGCCACAGTAAAACAGGAACAGGTCTGTATTTTATGGAAAACAACAAAAAAACTCGAAAATCAGCCGAAATATATCCGTCAACGCAGGTGTCCCCTGCTGTCATCAGACGTTTACCGAGGTACTATCGCTATCTTCGTGAGCTGATAAGAAACGGAGAATCGAGGATAAGCTCCGGAGAGCTTTCAAAAATGATGCAGGTCACAGCCTCGCAGATACGTCAGGATCTTAACTGCTTCGGAGGCTTCGGTCAGCAAGGCTACGGATACAACGTAAATTACCTTTTCACAAAAATAAGCGAGATTCTCGGTGTCGGCGAAGGCTACCGCGGAATCATAGTCGGTGCCGGAAACCTCGGAAAAGCTCTCGTACGTAACCGTATGTTCGAGCGCCGCGGAGTCGATATTGTCGCAATGTTCGACATCGACAAGAATGTCATCGGAAAGGAATACGGCGGTGCAAAAGTGCTCGATATGTCTGAGCTAAAGAAATTCTGTGATCAGACCTCTGTCGATATCGCAGTGCTTACGCTGCCGAAAAGTGTTGCCGATGAAACGATTCCTCTTCTTGAGGATGCGGGGATAAGAGGAATATGGAACTTCACGGGCAAGGAGCTGAAATGTTCAGACGAAACGGTATGTGAAGATGTCTATCTCGGTGACTCGCTTATGACCCTGTGCTATGAGCTCCGCACACGCGGAAATCTTTCAAAGGACGATGACTGAGATATGAAAATATCACTCATATACGGAACAGAGGCAATCGTACTGCCCGGAAAGGCTGCCGGATATATAGACAAGGCTTCCAAAAAGGACATAAAAGTTCTGTTCGCACTTTCTTCAACGTGCAAAAAAACGGGATCGGAGGATGATATCATTCGATCGGTCGCGGAAAAATGCGGAATTGACGAAGCCGCGGTCGGTCTTTCACTTGCATTCTGGCGGGGTGCGGGACTAATAGACGTAACCGATGAAGATGAAACAGATGAAGATAAAGTATCTGTCGTCGCAACCGAAAAAGGAAGAGCTCAGTCTGCCGCTGTCGGATCAAATGATTCCGGCAAAAAGGAAGAAAAAAAGCTACTTCCCGAGGACGAGCTTCCGAATTATACTACGGCAGAGCTTAACGGGATCCTCAGCGACAGGCATGAGGCGGCACAACTCATCGACGAATGTCAGACTCTTATGGGGAAAATGTTCAATCCTCACGAGGTCAGCATAGTCCTCGGAATGCTCGATTATTTAAAGCTCGACAGTGAATACATAATCCTTTTATTCGATTATTGCTCACGCGCAGGAAAAAAATCACTTCATTATATCCGCAAGCTGGCGTTTTCTCTGTATGATGACGGTATAACCGAGACAGAGGAGCTTCGAACTCATATAAAAAAGCTCGAAGCCTTCGCTGAAGCCGAAGGCGAGATAAGAAGGCTCTTCGGAATGAAATCTCGTGCTCTTACTACAAAAGAGAAGAAATTCATAACCGCGTGGACCTCTGACCTCGGCTTCGGCATTGATATGATAAAAAAAGCATATGAGATAACAGTCGATTCAACCAACGGTGCGTCGCTCGCCTACGCCAACGCGATCCTTGAAAGATGGCAAAGCGAAGGCATACGCACGCCAGAGCAGGCGGATGCCGAAAAACAGGAAAAGCAGGCAGCCGCGAAAAACGGCAGTTTTGACACTGACAGCTTCTTTGAAGCTGCGCTTCAAAGAAGCTTCTCATCAGATCGCAAGGAGGAAAGCGAAGAATGAGCTTCAATCCCGAAAACTACAACAGAATAAGGCTCGAATTCGATCAAAAACGCCTTCGCGCACTCAAAGCGGCTGTCGATCGGAAGACACAGCTCGAAGAAAAAATACCCGACATTGCCGAGATCGACGAAAACCTTGCCGAGACCGGGAGCATGATCATCGACGCCGTAATGAATCACCCGGAGGACCTTGAAGAACGGCTTGCCGCAATACAGGAGAAAAATACAGCTTATCATAAGATAAGACGCGCTACCCTCGTGGCTAACGGGTACCCGGATGATTACCTTGATGTTCAATACGAATGTCCCCTTTGCGACGATACCGGATATGTCGACGGAAAGATGTGCTCATGCCTCAGAAAAGAGCTTATACTCGCAGGGTATGAGTCTTCGGGGATCGGAGAACTGCTCAGAACGCAGAGCTTCGATACGTTCTCTCTCGACTATTACAGCACAAGTCCGAAGGTCTTTGCGGCAATGAACAAGGTTTACCGTGACGTTTTCGACTACTCCGAGGCTTTTCACGGTACGGGTAGCGGCAATCTCGCCTTTTTCGGAGGCACGGGACTCGGCAAAACTCACCTTTCAAGTGCCGTTGCAAAAAAAGTCATTGAATCGGGGTACGACGTTATGTACGTCACGGCTATCGGAATGATATCCGACTTTGAATACAGGCGCTTCGGCAGCTCGGACACCCCGGACATTTCGCCCACGGAAAGATATTTTGACTGTGACCTTCTTATAATCGACGATCTCGGAACCGAAATATCGAATCAGTTTTCCGTATCGACGATATACAGCGTCCTTAATACAAGGCTCAATTCAAAAAAACCCATGATCCTCAGCACGAATCTCAACACGGAGGAATTCAGAAAGCGCTACTGGGACAGAATAACAAGTCGCGTGTTCGGCGAATTCTTCATAGAGCAGTTCATCGGGGTCGATATTCGTGCGCAGAAGCTAAGGCAAACCTCTTCAAAATGAACATAAAAAACCTCCCGAAGAAAACTGCGGGAGGTTTTTCAATATCAGACCATATCAGCGGAATACATCCAGATCGGCAACGGGAACCAGAGTTGTGCAAAAGCAGGAAGCGAGAACCTTTCGGGGTTTGCAGAGGCAAACAGCAGTCTCTCGGCTTCAAGGTGTGAAAGCTTTATCTGAGGCTCACGGTCGGTATTTTCAACCGAAGGAATTCCGCCTTGAACACGGAAGATCAGGTTCTCTTCCCCCGCCCTGCCGTCGATATGCAAAACGAGCTCGCCTTCCGGAAGCTTAGCATAGGTTGCCTTCAGCTTCATAAAAGCTTCGCAGGTATGCTTGTAATTCAAAACAGAGTAAAGCTCGTTTGAGGTGACCGACCAGCCCTCGGTCACTGTATATATAGCCTTTATGTGATCTTGCTCAAACTCGGGAAGCGTGATATCAAGCTTGCCTCCCGGCGCTATGCTGTCGTAAAGGCAGACAATAAAATCGGCATAATCAGCCGAATTTACGGTTGCGCTTTCGGTGATCCTCTTATCAAGAACTATTGCATAGCCTGCAAAAATTCCGTCTTCAAACGCCGCGTATACGGAGGCACGCCATGAGACGAGTATGTCATAAAGATCGCGCTCGTTGCGACTTGTATGATATGGCTTCTCCGATGCGAGAGCCGCCACGCAAGAAAGCGAGGGATCGTTCCGCTCAAGTTTTTTTATTTCAAAGCGGTGTGCCCTATCATTCCCGAAGCAATGACGCATATTATCGCTGTTCAGGCTGAAGCTGTAAGAGCTTCCGCCCTTTTCAAACGAAAAATAGTTGTACCTCTGTCTTCTTCCGCCGAGGACCGAAAAATCGACTTTATCCTTCACCATATCGTCGAGAGCCTGCTCCATCAGACGCTTCATATAACCCTTTGACCTTGAAAAAGGATGCACGGCAACATTTCCTATTCCGCGGCAGGAGAGCTTCTCTCCGCATACCTCTAATCCGATATCGAAAGCCCCGACCGCCGCCTTTATTCTTCCGCCGTCTATCACGACGTAAGAGTTGCCGCAAGGGTTGTACTCCTTTTT
>CALYSG010000043.1 GCA_945485605.1 uncultured Clostridia bacterium | reverse complement strand
CCGGGTGGAATAATCGTTGTGCCGCAGGAATACGAGGTCTACGATTTCACCCCTGTTCAGCACCCCGCCGATGACCCGAAATCGAATATAGTCACTACTCACTTTGCCTTCTCATATCTGCACGATACGATCCTGAAGCTTGATGAGCTCGGACACGATATACCGACGAAGTACAAGTACCTTGAAAAATACAGCAATACGAGCGTTATGGATGTCAAGATGAACGACAAGGCTATCTACGAGCTCTTTCATTCGACAAAACCGCTCGGCATAGCGCCGGGCGAGATAGACTGCAACATAGGTACCTTCGGGATCCCCGAATTCGGCACGAGGTTCGCCATGCGAATGCTTGAAGAGGCGCAGCCGAGGACCTTTGCCGACCTTCTTCAGATCTCGGGACTTTCGCACGGGACAGATGTCTGGACAAACAATGCGCAGGACCTTATAAAGAACGGTATCTGTGATATTTCACACGTTATCGGCTGCCGAGACAATATTATGAACGACCTTATAGCTTGGGGAGTCGAGAACGCGCACGCATTCAAAATAATGGAATCGGTAAGAAAGGGCAGGGGACTTACTCCCGAGTGGGAGGCCGAGATGCGCGAGCACGGCGTTCCCGACTGGTATATCGGTTCCTGCAAAAAGATAAAATATATGTTCCCGAAGGCGCACGCTGCCGCCTATGTTATGTCGGCGATACGTCTCGGTTGGTACAAGGTTCACATTCCGGTAGCCTTCTATTGTACGATGTTTACGGTCGCACCGAACGGCTTTGATGCCGGTATCGTTATGAAGGGCAAACAGGGTGTGAACGGCGAGCTTAAGCGGATAGCCGATCTCGGAAACGAGGCATCGCAGAAGGATAAGGCGAGCGTCGCGACGCTCGAGCTTGTCAGCGAATGCTTTGCCCGCGGGATAAAGTTCCTTCCGGTCAGCATCACCGAATCTGACGCACACGAATTTCTGCCCGAGAACGGTGCGATAAGGATGCCCTTCTCCGCACTCGGCGGCCTCGGAGAAAACGCGGCGCTACAGATAATAAAGGCGAGAAACGAAGAACCCTTCTTTTCTGTTGAGGACCTTCAGATACGAGCAGGACTTAACAAGAGCGTTATAGAGACGCTGAGAAAGAACCGGGTTCTTGAGGGACTGAGCGAAACCAACCAGTTAAGTATGTTCTGAAGGAGGAAAATGTTATGAAAAAAACGAAGATCTTACTCGCCTGCGCTATGCTTTCGGCAATGTTTCTGACTCTTGTGTCATGTACGGTGAACGGCAATGAGCCGTCAAAGACCGAAGAAAGCACGCAGGTCGAAGGTACAAAAGAGAATACCGATCCGAAATTTGAAAGGATAAGGCTGTCAGACAAAAATAAAACCTACTATCCCCTTATCCGTCCCGATGTGAAGGATACGGCAATAATTGACCTTCTGTCAGGCACCGCAGCCTCGCTGAAGGCAAAGTCGGGTAACAGATACGAGGTAGGTAACGACTGGGTCATGGATGGGACGGATACTTCCGTTATGAACGAGTTGCTTCTCGGAAACACTGCTCGTGCCGAAAGCGCTGAGGTCCTTTCCTCGCTTAACAATGACGGTTTTGCCGTGAAAGTCGTCGGCAACAAGATAGTAGTAGCCGCTCATACCCGTGCAAAGATAGCGGAAGCCGTGCAGTATATGCTTGACAACCTTATTTCGGTCGAAAAAGAGGGGGAGGACAACGTGCTTTATCTCACCGGAGAATATGTAAGCGAGGGAAACGAAAAACCTCTGTTCAGTGCGGACAATCCGCTAACGGGGTATAAAATAGTTTGCAATACCTCTTCTGCCGATATGAAAGCGGCGGCAGAGGCACTTGCGGAATCTCTGAAGAAAACCTACGGTATCGAACTGCCTGTCGTCGATAAGAGCTCCGAGGAGTCTGAGTGCGAGATCGTCGTAGGTGACGATGCCCGCGGATCCGGGAATAAATACTACGATGTGCTCGGAAAGGACGACTATGTTATAGCCGCAGACGGAAAGAAGCTATTTATCGGATGCGGAAGAAACGATATGACCGCTTCGGTCGTGAATGCTTTCATGCAGAGATATGCCTCGAAGCTGTATTCGAACAGACTGCTTGTGGATGCTGACGTTAATATAATAGAGTCGCTGATCGCTTATGCCGACGGTTACGATTTTGCCGACAGTACCGATCGAGCCGAAGGTACCGACGCGCGTGTAATGTCTTTTAACATTCTTTGCGAGCTTTGGGACGAGAAGGCTCCGGTGAAAGGCAGAGATCTCACCGTCACTGCGGTAATACACAGATATGCTCCCGATGTTATAGGACTTCAGGAGGTATCCGATAACTGGTACAAGGCGTTTGACAGTCTCTTTTTCGGCAAGTACGAATTCACCGACAGAAAGAACTCTAAGGGACAGACCAACTTCTCGACACTTGCATACAACAAGGAGACGGTGAACCTCATAGATCACGGAGTGGTTAATTACTCGGTAGGAAACAGTACTCAACTGAGGCTCGTTACGTGGGGACTTTTTGAGAAGAAAGACACGGGAAAGAGATTTATCGTTATGTCGACTCACTGGGACCTTACAAAGAACTCGAGCTGGCAGAAGGTACATTCGGAGGAGATGGCGGCACTTGCGCTAAGGCTTAAGGAGCAGTACAATGTACCGGTCATAACGACGGGCGATTACAACGTCAGAGAGGAAGACGAGTATATAAAGAATTTCGTCAGAACGACAGGGTTTTCCGAGGCGAAATTAACGGCTAAGGTCATTAACCGTGCCGGCACATCGACTCATATACTCGGCAAGCCGCGCGGAACCGGAGCACAGAGTATAGACCATATCTTCGGTTCGCAGGATGTCGAATTCCTCTATTTCAACACGCTTATTGATAATTCGATACTTGATGCGTCGGATCATCTCCCGATATACGCGGACATAAAGTTTAAGAACTGAGACTGAAGCATTTCCGCCCCGGCAGCTTATCGCTGCCGGGGCGGAGAACTTTAAATATAAGAAAAAATGCCCCGAAAATCATCAAAAAGGTATTGCAAAAAGACAGATACTGTGATATAATACTAAAGTCGTCGGAGGCATAGCTCAGTTGGTCAGAGCGCACGGTTCACATCCGTGAGGTCGTAGGTTCGAGCCCCACTGTCTCCACCATTTGCGGCAGACAAAATGTCTGTTTCTGAAAAAGCCCTTGATCTTTCAAGGGCTTTTTGTATATATGTCGAAAACATTTTTTGCCCGACGGCGTACGCAAAAGCCTGTTGCATTTTCCGGCGCTGCGTGGTATAATTCTATCCGTACGATCCTTAAATGTAAAGGAAGGTCAATGTCCGGAATGGGAAAACGTTCTTTTTGCCTTTTAATATGTCTGATTATTGTAGTCGGAGCCTCTGCCTTCCCGGCATCGGCTTATTCTTATGATGATCCCATGACGATTTCGAGCGGCATTGTCGCGTGGAAAAAGGCTACTTTAGGCATAGATCCCGGCGATCTTCTGATAAATGCGGATTATTCTGAGCTTGCCGGCAGCTCTTCCGGCGATTGGTACACAATAGCTCTCTCAAGACTCGGAGCAAATGAGAGCTACGGGACGTACCTTTCGGCATTGAAGGCTTTTGTTGAATCTCTATATGCTCAGCCCGACGGCCTCGGTAAGGTTAAGGCGACCGATCTTCACAGGATCTCACTCGCGATCCTTGCGGCGGGGGGAGATCCCTTGTCTGAGGTAAAAAACATATCGGGTGATTCGGCGGATCTTATTGCAGACGGAGTATATGACCGCGGCAGAGTATCTCCGCTCGGTCAGCAGGGTATAAACGGATGGATCTGGGGGCTTATTGCCCTTGACAGTATGCGCTACGCTGTCCCGGAGGGAGCTTTTTACACGCGTGACGACATAATTGTCGGAATTATCAGCCGACAGCTCGCTGACGGGGGCTTTGCCCTCGGTGGAAGCATTTCCGATCCGGATATCACGGCAATGGCGATTCAGGCTCTTGCACCGTATTATAACAGCGAGAAAAGCTATACTTATACCTCGGATGTCACGGGAAAACAGATTACGGCGACGGTCAGATCGGTCATTGATACGGCTGTTTCAAGGCTTTCGGAGCTTCAACTCGGAACCGGAGATTTCGGAAATTACGGCGGTGGAAGCTCTGAGAGCACGAGTCAGGCACTGATCGCGCTCTGCTGTCTCGGCATCGATCCTTTTACCGACGAAAGATTTATAAAGAACGGAAACACTGTATTTGACGGGCTTATGAGATATAGGAATTCCGACGGTGGCTTTGCCCATTCAGTGACGGATATCGACGACGGATCGGGAGTTCGCGCAGGGGAATCAAACAGTGTTTCGGGCCGGCAGGCTCTTTGTGCTATGGCAGCGCTTTACAGACAGGCTGAGGGGCTTCGGACGCTTTACGACTTCCGACCCGAGCACAGCCGGGCGATGAGGGCAAGGCTTGCCTCGCTTGAAGATGGAATCAAGGGAATCGGCGCCGATACGGACAACGCGGAGCTTGAAGGACTTCTTTCCGCATTTTACTCTCTTCCGGAAGGCGAGAGAAGCTATGTGAGGGGATACGCGGCACTTTCCGACGCTGCACGTGCTCGCGGAATTGACATAAAAAAGATCGAAGACGATACCGACATTATCGAAGATGAAGGCGGTACTGCCGGCGGCGAAACGAAATATGAGTTCACGGATTCCGACCGTGCTGCGCTTAATGCTCTGCCCGAGCGTCTGACTACGGCACATTACACGGAGGTCTTGATCCTTCTCGGAAAGATAGAGCTTTGCGATGATTTCGACGGCAGGGAAGAATACCTCAGAAGGCTTACCTCAGCGAAGTCTGATATCGAGGCGATACAGTCTGAGATCGACGACATAAACGATGAGGTGAAGGAAAAGCTCTATCCGTTTGAAAATCTTTCGCTGAAAGACAGAAAAACCGTCAATTCCATCGCGGAAAGATATTACGCTCTGAGCGAGTACGACCGAACCAAGGTTTATCGCAGCGAGGACATATTGAAGGCAAAGGCTAAGCTCGACGGTGAGCTTCGGTCGGTTATTGTCGGAGCTTTCTTGACGATCGCCGCAGCGGCTGTCGTATTTTTCCTCGGCAGAGGTATATATATGCGATGTCACAAAAAAGAGCGGGAGCTGACGGAGCTTGCCGAAAAGGACGTCGAAAAGGACAAATAAACCGAAAGGAGAAGAGATATGAGGAAAGATATAATCGCGGTCTTTCTTATCGTTCTGATCGTTGCCGTGCTGATCGGCGGTACCGATATTCAGTCTGTCGACGAATATTATCTGACTCATATCGACGATATTACTCCGGATAGCGAGACCGTTACGCTCAGCATAAGGTGTGATACGATCCTTGATAATTATGATGATCTTGATCCCACCCTCCGCTCGGAGGAATTCGTGCCGAAGGACGGTGTTATCCTTCCGCCGACGGAATACGTTCTTCGTCACGGCGACACGGCGTTTGACATCCTCGACCGTGCGACGCGCCACAATAAGATACAGATGGAGTATCAGGGCGAAGACAGGACCGGTTACGGAAGCGTTTATATAAAAGGAATAAACAATCTCTACGAGTATTCATGCGGACCTCTGTCGGGGTGGATATACCGGGTGGATGGGGAGATCCGTAATATCGGATGTTCAAAAGACACACTTCGAGACGGGCAGACGGTCGAGTTCATCTACACCTGTGATCTCGGGAGAGATATAGGGAACAGCACCGTAACGGAAGGAAGTGATATGCCGTGAAGGCTTTCGGAAGTTTTCATCCCGCCGTGCTGTTGACATACTTTGTTGCGATAATAGGTATATTTATGTTCGCCTCGAATCCGGTCATGCGCGTGACGGCACTGCTCGGCGGTATCTTGTTTTGCCTTTTGCTACAGAAAAAAAGAGAGATACCGGGCAATCTCGGCTTTTATATCCCGCTTTTTCTGCTCGTGGCTGTCACAAATCCGCTGTTTTCTCATGCGGGAGTAACACCTCTTTTCTTCCTTAACGGTAATCCCGTCACGCTTGAGGCTTCGGTTTACGGCGTTTTTTTGGCTGTGACGGTAATCGGTGTCATGATGTGGTGCAAATGCTACAGCGAGATAATGACCGGCGATAAATTCCTTTATCTTTTCGGCAGTATCGTGCCGAAGCTCTCACTGACGCTCTCAATGGCTTTCCGCTTCCTTCCGCTTTTCGTAAGAAGAATGAAGACCGTTACCACCGCAAGGCGGGGACTCGGACTTTATTCGCAAAGAGGCTTTGTCGACAGGATAAAAGGCACCGGACAGGTCTTTCTTTCCGTTATTTCATGGTCGCTTGAAAACGCGATGGAAACGTCGATGTCGATGAGGGCACGTGCTTACGGCAAGGCAAAAAGGACGAGCTTTTCTCTTTTCCGCTTCACGATGAGAGACGGAGTGATGATTTTTGTCACATTATTGCTTTTTGCGCTTACAGTTACCGGAATGGCGTCCGGAGCAACTGATTTTTTCTTCTATCCGAGGATCGGCGAGCTTAGCCTTTCACCTTTGGCGGTAACGGCTTATTCGTCATTTGCGATCCTTGCGTTTTTACCTTTTGTGATCGAGGTCAGGGGGGCTCTTTTATGGAGATATTACATATCGAGGATCTGAGCTTCCGATACCCTAAAGCTGAGAGGAATGCTTTGAGTTCTGTAAGCTTTTCGGTAAAGCGGGGGGAATTTATCGTCGTTTGCGGCGAATCGGGATGCGGAAAAACGACACTTCTGCGCCTGCTTAAGTCCGAGATATCTCCGGCGGGAGATCTTTCGGGGAGCGTGAAGTATCTCGGAGAGGATAGCTTGGAAATAGGCTTTGTGATGCAGGATCCGGACAGTCAGATCGTGACCGATACGGTGTGGCACGAGCTTGCCTTCGGGCTTGAAAACCTCGGACTTCCGTGTGATGTCATACGCCGTCGAGTCGGCGAGACTGCGTGTTATTTCGGGATAGAAGAGCTTTTCAGAAGGAAGACCGACGGACTGTCCGGAGGACAGAAGCAGCTCCTGAATCTTGCGGCGGTGACCGCGATGCAACCGAAGGTGCTTATCCTTGATGAACCTACGGGTCAGCTTGACCCTATAGCCGCGTCGGAATTTATTGCGACACTGTCAAAGCTCAACCGTGAGCTCGGAATGACCGTGATCCTTGCCGAGCACCGACTCGATGAGGTTTTTCCGATAGCCGACCGTGTGCTCGTGATGGAGGATGGCAGGGCGGTCCTGTTTGACTTGCCCGAAAAGATCGGTGGGGAGCTTATGAAGCTCGGAAAAGACCATCCGATGCTCGAGGCTTTGCCGAGCACCGTGAGGATATGCGGCTCGCTCGGATATGAGGAAAAAATCCCGATAACGGTACGTGAGGGAAGGGATTTTATTGAGAATCATTTCGGCGGCAAAAAGGCTGTGCTTCCCGAAAAAGAATACATTCCCGGAGATAGCATCGCGGTCGAACTTAAGAATGTTTTTTTCAGATATGAGCGCGATCTGCCGGATATCCTTCGCGGAACATCGGCGAAGATATATGCGGGAGAGATATTTGCGATCCTCGGCGGAAACGGATCGGGGAAGACCACGATGCTGAACGTGATCGGCGGGCTTCTGAAGCCCTACCGCGGAAAGGTCCTTGTCGCTGAGCGTCCGGTCGGAGCTTATAAGGGCAACTCGCTTTACAGGCAGAACCTTGCGATCCTGCCGCAAAATCCGCGTGCGCTTTTTGTCCGCGATACGGTAGGTGCAGACCTTGCGGAGGTCCCGGAGGCGAGAGGGGTTAAAAAGTCGGAAAGGGAAGCCCTCGTTGTCTCGGTCGCAAAAAGGCTTAAAATATTGCATCTTCTGAAAAAGAATCCCTTCGATCTCAGCGGTGGTGAGCAGCAGAAGTGCGCACTCGCGAAGGTGCTTCTTTCCGAACCGCGTATAGTACTGCTTGACGAGCCGACGAAAGGGATAGATGCTTCGGCGAAGCGCGGACTAAGCGAGATCCTTTCGGAATTGAAGAGCGCAGGCGTGACTGTCATAATAGTGACGCACGATACGGAGTTTGCGGCGGAGAACGCAGACCGATGTGCGCTTTTCTTTGACGGCGAGCTTATCGCGGAGGATATTCCGCAACGCTTTTTCGGCGGTAATACCTTCTATACTACCGCGGCGAACCGCATCGTGCGTGAGGTGTGCCCGAATGCCGTAACGGTCGGTCAGGCTGTCGGATCCCTTGCCAACGGAGATACGAAATGAAAAAGGTCATCTCATATATCACTTTTTTCGTTCTGATACCCGCGGTCACTGTCGGCGGAGCTCTGATCTTCAGAGACAGACAGTACGCGTGGATAACGCTCTGTGTTGCGCTGCTTTCATGTATCCCTTTTTTTCTGCATTTTGAACACCGTGCCGACGTAAAGAGGCTTGTGACAGTCGCCGTGATGACGGCTCTTTCGGTGCTCGGAAGGATCATCTTCACCCCTATACCCGCATTCAAGCCCGTAGCGGCATTCGTGATAATCACGGCTATGTATTTCGGCGGTGAAGCGGGCTTCCTTGTCGGCTCTCTGTCGGCTGTGATCTCGAATTTCTGGTTCGGGCAGGGACCCTGGACGCCTTTTCAGATGTTCAGCTGGGGACTTATAGGACTCGTTGCCGGATTCCTTTCCGAGCCGATGAAGAAAAGCCGGATAGTCCTGATAATATATTCGATCCTTGCCGGGGTTAGCTATTCGCTCATGACCGACATATGGACGGTGTTATGGGCTGACGGGTATTTCAATATCTCAAGGTATCTCGCGGCTCTTGTGTCAGCGTTGCCCTTTACTGCAGTCTACGCTCTGTCGAATGTTGTATTCCTGCTGATTTTCGCACGTCCTATCGGCAAGATACTCGAGCGGATAAAAGTCAAATACGCTCTGTAAAAAACGCTGAGAAGACTTTCGGGTTTCGATTCAAAATCATAAGTACCGACAAAACGAAAGTGACCTGAATAATTATTCCGAAGATTTTCCGCGAAAGTGATTCTTCTTAAGATAAATCGGTGTGCTCTTTCCGATTTGATTGAAAAAAACCGCGTTATGTGGTATAATATAGGCAATTTGAATTCAAAGGGGAATTTTATGTTTACTTATACGAAGAAGATCCCAAACGACCTTTCCTGTGATGTTCTCGTAGTCGGCGGAGGTCCCGCGGGACTATGCGCCGCAATAGCCGCCGCAAGAGGCGGAGCGGATACTCTGCTTATCGAGTCGAACGGTTTCTGCGGAGGAATGGCGACGGCAGGACTTGTCGCGCCCTTTATGACCTGCTATGACAGCGGAGGGAACAGAAGGCTTATTCGCGGGCTTTTTGAAGAAATAGTCGACCGAATGGTCGCCGTCGGGGACGCGATTGATCCCTCGACCGTGCCGACATCGTCGGCGTTTACCTCGTATATCACGGTCGGTCACATTCACGTGACGCCCTTCCGTGCCGAGGGACTCAAGCGTCTGTCCGACGAGATGCTCGGCGAGGCGGGGGTACGGATACTCTACCATACGAGCTTCGTTGATGCAGAGGTCGTAGGCGACCGGATCGACCGCGTGATAGTCCTTTGCAGAGACGGTCTGTACGCAGTCACTGCGGGTGCGGTTATCGACTGTACCGGCAACGGCGACGCCGCAGTTGCCGCGGGTGTGCCTTTTACGCTCGGAAACGGAGAGGGACGGATACAGCCCGCAACCATGTTCTTCCGCATCGGTAATGTCGACAGTGCAAGGATCGATGCTGATATTGAGGCTAACCGCAACAATTTCTACCGCAAGGACGGCGTAAACTACAGATCGCTTCATTGGTGGGTATCAAAGGCTCGCGAAGCGGGCGACTGGACGCTTGACCGTGTCTCGATAGGCATTTTCCGCGGAGTCGATGAGGACGAGTGGAGTGTTAATACCTCGCGCATTATGGGTGTGGACGCGACCGATACCGAGAGCCTTACTAAGGGTGAGATCGTAGGAAGACAACAGGTTAAGGAGATATTCGACTTCCTTAAAAAATATGTTCCGGGCTGTGAAGATGCAAGGCTCCTTGAGTCTGGAAGCACACTCGGCATAAGAGAAACGAGGCATATCCACGGAGTGAAGACTCTTACTGTCGACGACCTTCTCGAATGTAAGGTGCCCGAAGACTCTGTAATGCTCGCGGCAAATTCTGTCGACGTTCACGGAAGATTCGGACCGAAGTCGAACGAATACATAGCTCTGCCCGAGGGGCGTTGCTACGGAATTCCTTACGGTTGCATGGTCACACCGGGGCTTTCAAACCTGCTTGTCGCGGGACGTTGCGTGTCGGCAGAGAGTGAGGCTGCCGGAGCGATCCGCGTTATGCCGCCCTGTATGGGTATGGGCGAAGCGGCGGGCACTGCGGCTGCCATGGGCTTTGCGGATGATCTCAGAAGCCTTGATACGGATCTTCTCCGCGATACGCTCAGGAAGAACCGCGTAGAGCTTGACATGGAATAATGAAAGATCTCCGACAGTAAATCTGCCGGAGATCTTATTTACACAAGGAAAGTCATCGCTATCCCGAAAGCAAACGAGCAAAGATTGATCGCAAGGCTATATTTCATGGATCGTTTTGAAGGGTACTTCAGTCGGGCGGAGATAAACAGATATTCTATAAGTATCGTGGCAACCTCGAGCAGGACCATCGATACCGCGATTATTACAAGGTTGCTGCTGAAGTGCCTTACGGTCATCATAATGATGTTGACCGCCGGATTCGTGATAAGGTTCCCGATCAGCACGACAGGTATTGCTTTTTTATCGTCTGTCCAGAGGGCTATCACGAGATACTCGATCAGCTCCGTGAGAGTGAGTGCGATAAGTAACGACAGGATCCTGTTCCACCACATATTTTTGACCATTGCTTTCGCATTACCGAAAGCTCCCTTTCTTGCCTTTTTATCTCATAAAAATTTTTTGCGCTGCTCATTCGGGGAAAGCTCCGAAAAATACGCGACCGGAATGTCAAGCGGTGTAAAGCAACCCGCGCGACCTTCATTATATATTTTAACGGCGGCACGTGCGTAAGCGACGAGAACGCTCCCGGTAAATGCCGGGTTCGATTCAAGTGAAAGCGCGAGATCTGCCGTCTGAAGGCTTCCGTCGGCTGTCCTACCTCTTCCGATCACTCTTCCTGCATGCGGAAATCCGTTGTGTCTTGCATCAAGCTCTTCCTTGGACACGAATGTAACGGAGGTATCATATCCCTCAAAATAGTCGGGCATTTCTTTTATGCGTTTCTCAATCTTAGCGCGGTCGAAACCCTTCTTTGCAACGACGTAGCATTCACGCCTGTGACATTCGTGAGCGGGATCTGAAAAATGCTTTCCGGATATGAAATCCCGGGCGGCGGATGAGATAGGTACCGTGTACTGCTTCGCGTCGGCGACGCCCGGAATGTTCCTCAGTGCGTTCGAGTGCCCTTGGCTTACCCCGGGCCCCCATATTGTGAGATATTCTCCTTTAGGCATAAAAGCTCTGTATGCAGCCCTTGCGAGAGAGAATATCCCGGGATCCCAGCCTGCGGAGATTATTGCAGTATGCCCTGATTCATATGCCGCTTCATTTACACGGTCAAAATGTTCGGGAATCTTCGCGTGATCGTCGAAACTGTCTACAATATTGAAGTTTTCGGCAAGCATAGGAGACAGGTAAGGAAGATCACCCTGACTCCCGAAGCATAGAATTATAACGTCGACTTTACCTTTCAGAGAGAGAACATCGTTGAAAGATATGACCGGGATGCAATCAGGTGCACTTACCGAACACGGATCACGCCGCGTTACGATACATAATGGCTCAAGCACGTCGGAACTTCGCACGGCGTTGAGAACGCCCGCACCGAGCTTGCCAAATCCGGCAATTGCAATTTTTACAGACATTTTTTTACCTCAATATGCTTTTTATAAAAGTATATTAAGGCTGAAAATCGTTGTGACACCATTATAAACATCTCTTTATGTTCTGTCAAGAAGAAAAAAACCAAAAAAATCTCAAAAAAAGTGAAAAAAGTTGAGGAAAAGGGGTTGACAAGGTAGAATAAGAGTGGTATAATAGGCGAGCTGTCGTCGAT
>CALYSG010000042.1 GCA_945485605.1 uncultured Clostridia bacterium | reverse complement strand
TTTGCCGAAAATCTTTGAAATTTTTTTGTATTTCTCACACGGCGGAGATAATTTTTTCTCTCGACACGATACACTTGTTTTCTCACAGGGATCGGTTTATACTGAAAACCGACCGATAATGAAAGGATGTGTATTTAAAATGATGAAAAAAGTATTCAGATCAACCGTTGCCGCATTTTTGATGCTTGCACTTTCGACGGCTCTGTTCTCATGTGCCATGTTTGAAAAGGATGCCGGCGACGGAAGCCGTGAGCCCTTGCCCGACGATTCGCAGTATTCGCAGGAAGAGGTTTACGCGAGCCTTATAGGGCTTCTCCGAACCGAGATAGAGCGTCTCCGTACCGAGCAGAACGCCGATCGTAACGCGTACAGCGAGCGGATCGCCGCACTTGAGAGTGAGCTCGCCGCTGTCAAGGACAGCTCCGGAAGCTCATCGCCCTCATCCTCGGACAGCACTGCCTCACCCGCCGGAACGGATGAAAAAGCTTTTACATATACGATTGACGACGGAAAGGCGACTCTTACCGGTTACATGGGTGAGAGCGATATTGTTACCGTTCCGGAAAAGCTCGGAGGTTGCCCTGTCGTTGCGATTGCCGACGATTGTTTCCGTGCAAAAGTCAGGCTGACATCGGTCATTCTTCCCGAAGGACTTGAAAAAATCGGATGGTTTGCCTTTTTCGGATGTACTTCGCTGAAGAACGTGACCGTTCCCGCCTCGGTCACGTCGATCGGATACGACGCTTTTACGAATTGCCCGAAAGTCGTCATATCCTGCGCATCTGATTCCGCCGCCGAAAGGTATGCAAAAAGCTACGGCATAACCTACTCGGCAATACCCGGCTGAGGGGTATTGACCTTTTCCGCATTTTGTTGTATAATAATAAAATAAATGCGGAAGGAGGTCGACGAAATGCGGAAAAAAAAGCTGAAGATCCCCGTTATAATTGCCATTGTGCTGGCGCTTTTTCTTCCGACATATGCCGCGGTTATAAGTTATTTTGCGATAATCAGCCGTCCGGCTCTCATGTCATCTGGAAATTACAAGATAAGCGTCATACAGCCGGACGGCTCTGATATGCAGATAGATGACTCGGATTCGTCCGATCTTATAAACCTCTTTCGCTCTATGAAGCGAGATGCCTCAAAATCGGTGTCGGGAGATACTTCGGATTGCTACGCTTACAGTGTCACGCTCTCTGACGGCAGCCGAACCGAGACGACGTGCTTTCTGTTTTCTCCTGCGGGAAAGGGATACATAAAAGACGGCACAGGCGATCTTCTTGAAGTGCCGCAACGCTATACCGACCTTTTTCTCAGCGGCAAGTATGCCTGTCTACTCTATAATAATTCCGCCATGCCCGTTATGACCTTCTCGGGCTTTGCGGTCATGCCCGAGAGAGCCGAATGGTCTTACTCGGGATATATGGGTCAGAAGGTCAGCCTGAACGTTCCGGTTACGGGAGATGTCCTTAATTACGGGAACGCCTCCGAGCCCTCGATCAGCTTCAGTGTTCCTCCCGTGAGTTGTTCGGTTACCGTTTATTCGGGTGAGGATGTGCTCACGAAGGACGCGACGCTCGGCGATTTTGCTTCGCTTGCAAAGCTGCTTACCGGAAATTATACCTATTATGTAAAGGCTGCGTGGCATCAGGGAAGCGCCGAATACAGGTTCACCTCCTCTCCGATCGGAAAGGCGAGCTTCAGCCTTGTCGGCTCGGGAAGCACAGAAAGCGGAGGCTACGCGATAATCTCCGGCACCGGGGTGCTCTCTCCCGATGATGTCGGGGTTAAAGTTTCGCCCGATATAGGGGTAAAGCCCGCGTTTTTTGCCAACGGAGGCTCTGTCTGTGCGATCATTCCTTTCGGTCTCGGGATATTCGACACGTCGAACGGGTCGGGCGAGAGCCGTGAATATATTATCACAGTCACTTACGGCGGAAGCAGCACTACGTTCCGCGTGGGGCTCAAGGAAGCCGTCTATCAGGAAAAAGATCTGAATCATACCGGAACTGCCGTTATGAACGGTGAGACTCTCGGCAATACGAAAAGCCTGATCGCCTCGGTTTGCGCGTCCGACGAAAAAACGGTGAGGTTTTCCGGCAGCTTTCTCAAATACGAGGACATCGGCTTTACATTCAGCCCGGGATTCGGACGTATAAGGATACTGCCCGATTCGTCCGAGATAGTTCAGCAGGGCGTGCAGTACCGATCCGAAAAGGCAGGGATTTCGGTTCCCGCGGCTAACGCCGGGAGAGTAGTAAGGGTAGGTAATGATACTCTTCTCGGAAAATTTGCCGTTATCGACCATGGGCTTGGTATAAAGACGTGGTATTGTCATCTCAGCGAATGTGTTGTGGCAGAGGGAACATCGGTCACAAAGGGAGAAACAGTCGGCAGGACCGGCTCGTCAGGATACACCGACACGACCGGATTCTTCTTTATAACTACCGTGAGGGGTATGCCGGTATCGCCTTACGCCATGCAGGAAAACGGGATCCCTTCCGCGAAATCCGGCGGATAAAATGCAATTGTTAAAATAATATGGAAAAAAGCCTTGACACGGGGATAAATGAGTGGTATAATAACTCTACCTCTGTGATTAGGGCTTTTTTAAGTTTGCCTGCGCCAAGGAACTGTGCACGGAGGGAGGTACGAACGCCCGACGTAAAGCGTTCGGGCAAATTTATTAAGGAGGTGCCGAAAAACAAATGGCCAATGACGCAAGAGTCAAGGTTACTCTGGTGTGCAGCGAGTGCAAGCAGAGAAACTATGACACAAAGAAGAACAAAAAGAATGATCCGGACAGGCTCGAAATGAAGAAGTATTGCCGCTTCTGCCGCAAACATACTCTTCACAAGGAATCCAAGTAACGGGGGAAGGTCAGATGAAATCAACAAAAAGAGTATTGGTGTTCATCACACTTATTGCTCTCGTTATGTCCCTTCTGTCGATCACCTGCTTCGCGGATACCGAAGCCCCCAACGCGGGCTCGGGATCTTCTGCCGTGACGGAAGCTCCGAATGACTCCGGAACCACCGCCGGAACCACCGCCGGAACTACTGCTTCCGAAGATAAAGATGAAGCGAAGCCCGGCGATTCGATCCTCTGGACTCTGATCCCGCTCGGAGTGGTCCTCGTTGCAGTCGCCGTGTGCGCTGTGATATTCCTCGGAATTCCCAAGAGACGCGAAAAGACACTTAAGTTCCTTCGCAGCCTCAAGAGCGAATGGAAGAAGATCTCGTGGTACAGCTGGAAGCAGACCTTGAAGGGAACCGCCGTCGTCGTTGTTATCTCGGTGATAATAGCTATCGTGGTCGGACTTCTTGACCTCGGCTTCACCAAGGGTATCGACGCGATCATGGACTTAGTTAAGCCTTTGCTTAAATAAGGAACGATAATGAGTGATATAAATGAGATGAACGTAGGGCCGAGATGGTATGTGGCGCACACCTATTCGGGCTACGAAAACAAGGTAAAAGCAAGCCTTGAGAAGGTTATCGAGAACCGCGGACTTGAACATCTTATCTATGATATCAGGATCCCGGTAGAGACAACAGTCGAAAAAGGAAGCGACGGAAACGCCGATAAGATCGTAGAAACGAAGATCTTTCCCGGCTATGTCCTCGTTAAGATGACCATGACCGATGAGAGCTGGCACGCCGTCAGAAACATAAGCGGCGTTACGGGCTTCGTCGGACCCGGGTCAAGACCCACTCCGCTTTCGGAGGAGGATGTTGAGGCTCTCAACATCGAAGAAAGAAAAGTAAAAGCGGCATTCAGCGTCGGAGACAACGTTACCATCACCGACGGGCTGTTCGCGGGATATTCGGGCGCGGTTCAGGCAGTTTCCGATGATCTCAAGACGGTTACCGTCCTCGTAAAACGCGGTCGCCGAGATATGCCGGTCGAGCTTGACGCATCAATGCTCAGGCACGATAATTAATCACTAAGAAGCGGCAGAGTGCCGCAAACAGTGGGAGGGAGAAAATTTTACTGATTCTCCCGTATAAACCACATTGGAGGTAATTCAAAAATGGCAAAGAAAGTTTTAGGCTACATTAAGCTGCAGCTGCCCGCCGGCAAGGCGACTCCGCAGCCTCCGGTAGGACCCGCACTCGGACAGTACGGTGTCGCTATCCCGGTTTTCACAAAGGAATTCAACGAAAGAACGAAGAATGACATCGGTCTGATAATCCCCGTCGTCATCACGGTCTACGCCGACCGTTCCTTCACATTCATCACAAAGACTCCTCCGGCAGCAGTTCTTATCAAGAAGTATGCCGGTATCGAGACCGCTTCCGCGACTCCCAACAAGACAAAGGTCGCAAAGCTGACGAAGGATCAGGTAAGAAAGATCGCCGAAACCAAGATGCCCGACCTTAACGCGGCATCGATCGAAGCGGCAATGAGCATGGTCGCCGGAACCGCCCGCAGCATGGGCGTTACCGTCGAGGACTGAGGAGGTAGCGAGAGATGAAAAAGGGAAAGAATTATCAGGACAGCGCAAAGCTGCTTGAAAAGGGCAAGCTCTACGATCCCGCAGAAGCACTCGCGCTCGTATGCCAGACCTCAAAGGCTAAATTCGATGAAACCGTAGAGGTTCACGTCCGTCTCGGTGTTGACTCGCGTCACGCGGATCAGCAGGTCAGAGGCGCCGTCGTCCTTCCCAACGGTACAGGTAAGAAGGTTCGCGTTCTCGTCTTCGCAAAGGGCGATAAGGTCCAGGCAGCTCTCGACGCCGGTGCGGAATACGCCGGCGGTCCCGAATACGCCGAGAAGATCCAGAAAGAGAACTGGTTCGATTTCGACGTCGTTATCGCGAGCCCCGATATGATGCCGGTCATCGGTCGTCTCGGCCGTGTGCTCGGTCCTAAGGGACTTATGCCTAACCCGAAGGCGGGTACCGTCACTCCCGATGTTGCAAGAGCCGTTAAGGAAGCCAAGGAAGGTAAGATCGAATACCGCCTTGACAAGAGCAACATCATCCATTGCCCGATCGGCAAGGCGTCCTTCGGTGCAGAGAAGCTCACCGAGAACTTCAACACTCTTCTCGGAGCTATCATTAAGGCTAAGCCTGCCGCCGCAAAGGGTCAGTACATCAAGAGTTGCGTTCTCGCATCCACGATGGGCCCCGGTGTAAAAGTAAATCAGGCAAAGCTTGGCTGAAAATAAAAACATCTCGGGGGCTGATCTTGCGGTCAAGCTCCTGAGTCTTATTTCGGAGGAATATATATTATGGCGAACAATAAACTTAAGTCCTTCAAGGATGTAACATTTCTTACGTCGGTCATTTATATCGTTCTCGGCCTTCTTCTGGCTGTATTCAAGGGAGAAGTTATAAGCTGGGCAATGACCGTTGCCGGAGTGCTCCTTATCGTTTTCGGCGTTCTCGGCATCGTAAAGGGTAAGACCTTATACGGCGTTATCGGACTTGTTGCCGGTATATTGATCATTGTTTGCGGTTGGGCTATCGTTGATATTGCTATCACTGTCCTCGGCGTTCTTGTCGCGGTCAAGGGTGTTGTCGATCTTATTGAAGCTCTTAAAGTGAAGAAAAACACGCTTCCGATAGTTTATGCGGCATTGACTATCTTGGCAGGTGTGTTACTTGCCGTTGCAAAATGGCTTGTGTTTGACTGGTTCTTCATTATTGTGGGCGTTCTGCTCATTGTCGACGGTATTTTCGGACTGCTCGGAAAGAAAATATTCTGATCTCAAAACCAAAATAAGGGGCTGAGTTCTTCAGCTCCTTATTTTTTTCCGTTTTCGGGGAAACTGTTTTTTATGCAACCGAAGGTCTCGTCGCTTATTACGTGCTCAATACGGCAGGCGTCCTCGGCTGCGGTTTCGTCGCTGATGCCGAAGCTCTTCAGCATCTCGGTCAGCACACGGTGGCGCTCGAGGATTTTTGACGCGACGGCGTAACCCGTTTCTGTGAGAGTTATTATGCCGAAGGTGTCGATGCGTATGAAGCCACCCTCCCTGAGTATGCCCATGGCGCGGCTTACGCTCGGTTTTGAATATCCCGAATAGCGCGCGATGTCGATAGCCCTTACGCTGCCGGTTTTCTGTGACAGTACGAGTATATTTTCAAGATACATTTCGGTCGATTCGGTTTGTTTCATGAAAATCATCCCCTGCTTCTCTCAATATTTTATTCAGTATATCATATTACGCGCAATAAATCAAGGCGGCGTAAGATACTTTTCTCTTGCAAAAGAGCATTTCGTGTGATAAAATATATATAATATAGTTTTTTTCCCACGGAGGTATAAATGAAGGCTGTAATCACGGTTACCGGGCGCGACAGCGTCGGAATAAGTGCCGGAGTAAGCACGCTCTGTGCGTTTGCAGGAGCGAATGTGGTTGACATAACACAGAGCGGCAGCAGCGGATACTTTGCTATGATAATGATAGTCGGGATCGACTCGCTGAAGGGTAGCTTTTCGGACTTTGCCGACAGACTCGAGGCCTACGGAAAAGATCACGGGCTCATCGTTTCGACAGTTCATGAGGATATTTTCAACACTATGCACCATGTGTGAGGCTTGTCTTAGATCATGATAAATACTGCTGATATTTTTGAAACGATCGCGATGATACGTGAGGAAAACCTCGATATCAGAACGGTCACTATGGGTATTTCTCTTCTTGACTGCGTCAGTGATGACGAAAAGCGGCTATGCGATAAGGTATATGACAAGATCACGCGCTATGCCGAAAAACTCGTATCGACGGGAGAGGCGATCTCAAAGGACTACGGTATCCCGATCGTCAACAAAAGAGTCTCGGTCACACCCGTGTCTCTCATCGGAGGCTGTCTTGACGGAGATGGCTTCGTGAGGCTTGCCAAGACGCTTGACCGAGCCGCAAATGCGGTCGGCGTTAATTTCATCGGGGGGTACTCGGCTCTCGTACACAAGGGAATGACCGGTGCTGAGCGGAACCTTATCCTCTCTATCCCGCAGGCGCTTACCGAAACTGACCTCGTTTGCTCTTCTGTCAATGTGGCGACGACGAAGGCGGGGATAAATATGGATGCCGTCAGAATGATGGGCGGTGTTATCAAACGCGCGGCATACCTTACGCGCGATAATAACTCGCTCGCCTGCGCAAAGCTGGTAGTCTTTGCCAACGTTCCGGAGGACAATCCCTTTATGGCGGGGGCTTTCTGCGGCGTTGGAGAGCCCGACTGCGCCATAAATGTCGGCGTTTCGGGTCCCGGAGCCGTAGCCTCGGCGATAAAACGCGCGGGGGACTGCAACCTTTCCGAGCTTGCCGAAGTTATAAAGAAGACCGCATTCAAGATAACGCGTGTCGGTCAGCTCGTTGCGACCGAGGCGGCAAGAAGACTCGGTGTGCCATTCGGAATAGTTGACCTCTCTCTCGCGCCGACGCCCGCAATAGGCGATTCTGTGGCAAGGATACTTGAAAATATGGGAGTCGGGACCTGCGGAGGCTACGGCACGACTGCTGCGCTCGCAATGCTGAACGACGCCGTAAAGAAGGGTGGGGTAATGGCTTCGGGGCACGTAGGAGGGCTTTCGGGCGCCTTTATCCCGGTTTCGGAGGACGAGGGCATGATATCCGCGGCAACCTCCGGCGTGCTCACTCTCGAAAAGCTCGAGGCTATGACGGCTGTATGCTCGGTCGGACTCGATATGATCGTCATTCCGGGGGACACCGACGAAAATGTCATATGCGGAATGATCGCCGACGAGATCTCGATAGGCGTAGCTAACACCAAGACCACTGCGGTGAGAGTAATTCCGGCTTACGGCAAGAAGGTCGGCGACACGGTCAGCTTCGGCGGACTTCTCGGAAGCGCACCGGTCATGCCGGTATGTGAAGCTTCACCCGTACGCTTTATTTCGCGCGGCGGACGTATTCCCGCGCCTATCCACTCGCTTAAGAACTGATATGAAATACTATGTTGCGATAGACGGCGGGGGGACCAAGACGCATGGGATCCTTGCCGATGAGAATAATAAGATACTTTCCGAGCTATCTGTCGGAGCGACAAACCCGAACGATGTAGGTGTCGAGACATCGGTTATGAGGCTTACGGGGCTTGTTTCAAAGCTCGCCGAAGGTGTGACCCCCGATGTTATCTGTGCCGGAGTCGCCGGGGCGGGGAACCACCGAAAAGAGCTCGAGGAAGGGCTTGCGTCGTCGTTTCCCATGAGCCGTGTGAAGATAGTGAACGATGTCGCTCTGACTATTGCCGCCGAGTTGCCGGGGGGTGACGGTTGCTGCCTAATATGCGGAACGGGGTGTGTTTGCTTTGCGAGAAAGGCGGGCGAGCTCCACCGTATCGGAGGATGGGGCTGGCTGATCGACGGCGGAGGCTCGGGCTACAACATCGGGAGAGACGGGCTTGAAGCTGTTTTTGCCGCTTACGACGGAAGAAGGACAGATACCATGATAACCGATTTCATATATGAGAAGATCGGCAAGTCTATTCCCGAGGCTCTAACAGATATTTACGACGGCGGAAAGCCTTATATAGCTTCATTTGCGCCCTGTGTGATCGCCGCGGACATTGAGGGTGATATGGCGGCGGGCGAGATAATCGAGCGCAATATGAGCTGTCTTGCCGAATATCTGAATGCTGCGTCGTACCTCTTTTGCGGTCACGAATTTGAAGCTGTGCTCGCCGGAGGGATACTTATCAACAATCCGTCCTGTGTTGAAACTCTTAAAAGGGTCTGCCGGTCAGAGGCTATCCCGGTGAGCTTCAGACTCGCCGAAAAGGACCCGGTCTTCGGTGCCCTTGCGATAGCTCTGAAGGAATAAGAGCTTAAAACCTGCCTTAGGAGGCAGGTTTTGCTTTTCGACGCTGAAAATCACTCGATTGGGAAGTTTTTTGGTGTTTTTTCGCAATGCGTGAAAAAATAATTGCAAATACCATTTGAAATTTATCCTATTATGTGTTATAATAAAATAACTGTAAAAGTAGGATGGGGGGCTTTATACGAATATCGGCGAATACTTCAAAGCTATACCCGGTTTCTTCACGTCATTTGTGTTAGAACCATTGTCTCAAATAGGAATAATCGATGTAATCGATATACTCATACTTGCGTTTCTGCTCTTTTGCGTTTACCGTTTCATTCGCAACCGAAGAGCAGGGAAGCTCGCACTCGGACTGCTTCTGACGGTCCTTGTTCTCGTGCTCAGCACCGTGCTGAATATGAAGGCGATAGGCTTCGTGCTCCAGAATTTCTATCAGGTCGGTATAATTGCGGTTCTGATAGTTTTTCAGCCCGAGCTTCGTGCAGCTCTTGAAAAGGTCGGAAACAATCCCCTTATATCAAAGATCAAGGACATTACGACGGGCGAACGCCGTCAGTATATGAGCGATCTGAGTCACGATGTGGACAGCATATGCAGTGCGGTCTTCGATATGTCGCGCGCAAAGGTCGGAGCGCTTATCGTCATTGAGAGAAAGACGAAGCTCGGAGAATACATCGACACGGGCGTGACGATCAATGCACAGATATCGGCTGAGCTGCTGAAAAACATATTCTTCAAAAATGCACCGCTTCACGACGGCGCAGTTATTATTAGGGATATGAGAGTTTACGCCGCAGGGTGTTTTCTCCGTATATCCGAGCAGGAGGGACTTGACAACGAGCTCGGTACGCGGCACCGCGCCGCTCTCGGCGTCAGCGAGGTCAGCGATGCTCCCGTAATCGTAGTCTCCGAGGAGACCGGAAATGTTTCACTTGCCATTGACGGAAAGATCACTCGCGGATATGATCGCGAAACACTCAGAAAGACGCTTTTCAACCTGATGGTGCCGACCGTCGGAAGACCTCAGAGGCATGAAAAAGAGGAGAAGGAGGAGAAGCGTGATGAATAAAGAGAAAAATACGGGTACAGAGCACGTGAGCAAGCACGAAGGACTTGCCTCCGCGAACCCCGCGGGAAAGGGCAAGACCCCGTATTCCCTCAGCGGTGTGGATATCGTCGCTCTTGTGCTTTGCCTTCTCGCCGCAGTTGTGATCTGGCTCTATGCGACGAATGTGAATCAGACCCTTGCGGAAAAGGATATTTACGTTACAGTTAACGCAAACCGCGAAATAGAGTCAAAGGGCTTCAGCATTATATACGGTGATGCTAAGCTCGACTATTCGCAGATTATAGTTAAGCTGACCGTTACGGGTACTCAAGCGGCGCTGGCCAAATACGAGGACAGCCAGTATACCGTAAGGCTTGACACCGACAGCATCGACGGTGCGGATGACTATGCATTCAGGTTTAAATGCGACCTTCCCGGAAGCGATGTTTCGGTAAAGTCGATCTCGCCTACCTATGTGTCGACCCCGACCGTACATATAGACAGGATAGTTACAAAAGAGGTCGAGCTTAAATGCGAATACGAGGGCGGTGTGCCATCCGGACTTCGGATAGGCGAAATAACCGCGAAGGACAAGGACGGTTCCGTTATAAGCAAGGTTACCGTCAAAGGCCCGGAGCAGGTAGTCAACACCGTTGAGGGTGTCACGGCACAGGTGAAGCTCAACGGTTATCAGACGAGCTTTGAGACCAGGTGCAAGACCTTTGAGCTGATCTCGGCTGACGGTGAGAAAAGGGACGCCGCCGAGCAGTACGTGAGCATTGAGCCTTCCGAGGTAAATATTTATATTCAGATACTTTGCTCCGAACGTCAGTTGCCCCTTTCAGTCAGATATTCGGACGGAGTGCCCGGAGTCAAATATACCGTCCGTGCTGTCTTTGCCGATGACGGAACGGAGGTCTTGATATCGCTCAGCGGTGATACGGCGTTTTTTACCGAGAATCAGTCGATAGCATATGATCTCGGAAACATCGGGGAAGCATCCGATCGCACAGAGCTGACTGTCGGCGATCTTACGCTCCCGGAGGCGCTGACTCTCATTACTCCGAAGGATAGAATGATAATCATTACCGTCACCCGTGAGAGCGGAGAGAATCCGACCGAGCAGGGCAATTAAATGAAATTACTGAGAAACGGAATAAGCCTGCCATATACCGCTGCAGAAGGCGATTTGATCGCCGAGGCTAAAGAAAGTCTCGGACGCGTGACAGACGCGTCCGCCTTTGACTTAAAGATATTTAAAAAAGCGGTCGATGCCAGACGGCGCGGCGATATACGCTTCGTATGCTCCGTGCTTGCCGAGGGGGAAGACGGACTTATCTCGCCCGATGCCGCCGCCCGCGCGGGGTTCGGGAGGATCGAGGAAGCCGATCTGCATTTTCTGCCGGGGAGTGAGCAGCTTTACGGTAATCCTCTCGTTGTCGGCAGCGGTCCCGCAGGAATGTTCTGTGCGTTGACTCTTGCCGAATCGGGATATTCACCGATCCTTATTGAGCGAGGGGGAAACACCGCAGAGAGGGTTGCCGCTTACGAAAGATTTTGCACTGACGGCAAGCTTGACGTCGAGACGAATATTCAGTACGGTGCAGGTGGTGCAGGGACCTTCTCGGACGGGAAGCTGACAACGAGAATAAACGATCCGCTTTGCGGCTTTGTACTTCGGAAATTTTACGAGGCGGGAGCGCCGGAAAGCATTCTGACAAGGGCAAAGCCTCACGTCGGGACTGATGTTCTGAGAAATGTTGTTGATAGGATCCTTGAAAGGATCCGCGAAAACGGCGGGAGTGTGATACTCGGTTGTCGGCTCGATTCGCTTGAAGAAAAGGCTGACGGTAGTCTTGTCGCTCATACCTCAAAGGGCGACATAGCCTGCGGATGTTGTGTACTTGCGACGGGGCACAGTGCGAACGACACGAGGACCTCGCTGATGAAGAGCGGTTTTGTTTTTGAGCCGAAGCCCTTTTCGGTCGGGGTGAGGATAGAGCACCTTCGCACTGATATTGACAGAGCGTTATACGGCGACCTTGCGGGGGATCCGCGGCTCGGCGCGGCTGAGTACAACCTTTCGGATACCTCGGGAAGGGGAGTATACACCTTCTGTATGTGTCCCGGCGGAGAGATAGTTGCCGCGGCTACCGAAAAAGACGGCCTCGTCGTAAACGGTATGAGCTTTTCACGTCGCGACGGTGTAAACTCCAATTCGGCGATCGCAGTCAGCGTCGGACGTGAAGATTTCGGAAACACCGTCGAGGGTGCTGTCGGATTTATAAGAAATATTGAAAAAGCGGCATTCAAAGCCGGAGGCGGCGATTTTTGCGCTCCGGTCGAGACTGTCGGCGATTTCCTCTCGGGAAAGGCGATACATTCGCCGACTCGAATAATGCCTACCTATATGGGGGGAGGGAAATACAGGGTCACGGAGCTTTCCGCTATCTTCCCTGATTTTATTACAGAAGAGCTAAAGCTCGGACTGCATAGCTTCGGCAGACGGATAAAGGGCTTTGATTCACCCGATGCGATACTTACGGGAGCTGAGACGAGGACGTCATCCCCCGTCAGAATGCCGAGGGATAAGGAGAGCCTTACCGCCCTCGGTCACAGCCTTGTCTATCC
>CALYSG010000041.1 GCA_945485605.1 uncultured Clostridia bacterium | reverse complement strand
CAGCCGCATTCCGCAAGCGGAAACAGAATATTTCCAAAACAAATTGCAGACCTAAACGGAAAGCCTTTTTTATGTTTTATTTTTTCTTATTGTATCTTTTGCTTTTTGAAGCGAAGATCGCGAGCTGGAGCCTGCAAACAGTATAAACTCCGATTCCGCCGAGCGTCAGCGGAAGAGTGGATGAGAAGGCATAACCGAGCCCGAGATCTGGGAGAGCAAGTCCGAGGACAAGCGATCCGACGGCTGCAATCACCGCGACGATAAGCCTTGCGAACGCCATATTGCGGTATGCCGCAGAATCGAGTGACTTTGATATGACTATCGCGTAGATGCCGCTGAGAATAAGGTAAGTAACTCCGAATATTATCGCCGCGAGCGGAAAGCCGAGCCAGCTTTCCGGCGAAGAAATACCTGCCGCGACTCCCGCAACGGCAGCAAGGATTCCGCCGAACAGTCGTGCAAAGTTCCAATACTTGTTAAGCTCGTGCGCTTTGTCAAACGACGGCTTGGCGCTTTCCCGTCTGTCGTAAGCCTCAAGGCTCTTTTCGTACTTTTTAAAGTTTTTCCGGTATTCTATTACTGCGTCGGTGAGCTCGACAGGCGTAAATGTTGACTCGACACGGTCAAGCGCTCTTGTTCTTATTGATTTAAGACGGTTTCTTTCCGCAATGCCGCCTTTCGAATAGTGTGCCTTATAGAATTCCTCGATCTCGGCAATACAAGCCGCTATTTCCCGTTCCTGGTTTTCCGAACGCGCAGGTGCTGTTTCCGCTTCTTCTTCTTCTTCTTCTTCTGCGTTTTCGTATGATTCTTCGCTTTCTTCGGTATCTGACTCCGCGTCTTCGGTATCCGCATCCGCATCCTCGGGCATGTCGGCGACTTCTTCATACGGGGAGTCGCTTTCACCTTCGTCGGATTCAAGCTCGAAATCAAAATCAAAAAGCGTCTCGTCGGAATCTTCACCGAGTGTATCGGATCGACAGGAATTGTACGTGTCCTCAATAGCCTCAAGCAGGTCGTTGAGGCGGTCAAGGTCAGCTGCATTATCGCATAGCGCAACGCGACTTATCGCCTTCGTTATGAGCTTTTGCAGATCCGGGTACATTTCCGCATCGGAAAATTCAGCAGCCGCCGTACGCACCTCGCGCAATCTTGCGCTTATTTCGCTCTTGATCTGATCGAAGGTCATAAAGGCTCTCTCCTTTTGCTCTTGGTTTATTTGTTGAACTCACCGATTATAGGCTCGGTGATATGAGGGCATTTGTCGGTAACCGACTGGCCGTCGACAGAGGGAACTGCCCAGTAAACGGCGTTTGTGATTATTCTGCGGACATAAGGATTAAAGAAGGATTTGCATGTCTCGTGTCCCGGCTGGAACCAGAATACCTTGCCGGCACCGCGGATAAAGCAGCATCCGCTGCGGAGAATATTTCCGTCTTCAAACCAGCTTCCGAACACAAGTGCGTCGGGCTGGGGAATATAAAACGGCTCGGAATACATTTCTTCCTCTTCAATAATGAAGTGATCCGGGATACCCGCCGCAATCGGATGAGAGGGCATAAGGTTCCAAACGACCTCGCGCTGATTGCGTCCCCACTGAAGGTTTCCGTTCGTTCCCACAATGGCGCGGAAGGGCTTCGAGTGATGTGCAGAATGAAGTCCGACAAATCCCATTTTACCAAGGTATACTCTCTTCTGTATCTTTGCAACAAGTTCGTCACTGACTTCCTTGTGAGCCATGTGTCCCCACCATACGAGGACATCGGTGTTTTCGAGAACCTCGTCGGGCAGTCCTTGAGCCTCATCGTCGAGCGCGGCAAGCGTTACCTCCATATCTCCGGTTGCGGACAGAAATTCACCTACAACGGCGTGAAGTCCGTTCGGATAGAGTGCCTTTACGTTCTCCTTCGTTTTTTCGTGTCTGAATTCGTTCCATACTGTAACTCTGATCTTTTCAGCCATAGTGAAAACTCCTTTTTATATTTCTATTGAAAGCCCGTCATATGCCGGGGTAATGCCGAGCGGGACAAGCTCGCGTTCAAGAACTTTATGTGCCGGGTGAAGCGTTTTTGCCATGTGAGAGCAGTAGACCTTGCTCGTTTCATCAAGGCAACCCTGAGCGCGGAAGGTCTGAAGCATTATTTCGAGCATGGGAAGGGTATTGTGCGAAAAAATACGGTCATCACCGGGGATATATCCTACCGTTGCTTCAAGTATCATGGCATCAAAATGTTTCCCCTTCATCTTTTGCCATGCGGGATAGAAAAGCCACGCGCCGTCGGGGCCGTAGAAAAGACGCTTTCCGTCTTTTTCGATTATGTAATGATGCGTTTTTTCAAGGGGATCGATCGTGCCGTGATTTGATGGCAGGACGGTAATGGTGTATCCGTCATCCGTCGTAAAGCTGTCAAATGGTGCAACATCGGTAAAGCCGATCTTCGCGAGCTCATCTTCGGCAAGCTCTCTCTTGAGTATGCGAAGGCAGGCGGCGTCTCCGTAAAGTCTGAAGCCTGCCTCACATGAAAGAGCTTTCAGGGTTTCTGACGAGAAGTGATCCTTGTGCGAATGGGTGACGATAACGCTTTTTATCCCGCCAAACATATCTGACGTTCCGTTCTTTTCCGCAAAGTGATAAATGTGCGGACCGGGATCGATCAGAAGGCTCCCGTCAATTAAGGCGGAGGACCAACGACGGTATTCATGCCCGTCAACAAAATCCTTGTCAGTCCAGTCTGCGGCGCCCGTGCCGAGAAATGTAAGTTTCATTTCTTCAGATCCTCGTCAATATTTTTATCGTAGTAAACCGGCATTTCACCGGGATGAAGCGGCGTGAAGCGACGGTTAACGAGCACGTCATAAAGCTCCTCATTCGTGCGTATCGGCTCGTCGGTGATGATACCGCCCGTCGGGGGAGGTCCCTGTCTGTGATAGTCGCTTCCGGAGATCATCGTGAGGTCGAATCTCTTTGCCCACACCAGAGCAAGGTCATTGTGCGAATCGTGGTTATTACTGCCGTTGTATACCTCGGTCGCGTCAAACAGCAGATGATTTCTGACTCTCATCATATCGCGGAAAGGATGAGCCTGACAGAATAGTCCGCCGGCTTCTCTTACCCATTTGGATACGGTCGTTACCTTTTCGTCCAGCAGATCGGGGTGTGAGAGAAGGAATTCCTTTGTTACATGGTGAATAAGGTAATCGTTGTTGTCGGTGTTAGAGCGGAGCTCAACACCCCAGAGGATGTTGAGCCTGCCCTTTGCCGCCTCTTTTGCGTGAGTGACGCCTCCGAGAAAAAATTCAATCTTTTCTTCCCATGCGTCAGAGCCTTTATATTTGTCGCGGTTCTTTTCGCCGAAGGTGAAGCGACTCAGATGATTCGTTATCGTCAGCGAGGTATATCCCGCATTGACATATACGTCGATAAGCTCGTCGTTTTTGATCGACGCACACCGGCTGACCTCTCCGGTGTGACAGTGAAGTTCTGTCAGATAAGGCATTATTTTACCTCGATCAAAGAAGTATCCCATTCTTCGGGAGCTGCATAGCCGAGAAGATTGACGTTCGTTGCCGCAACGTCGGAAAGTCCGAATTTGCCTTCGTCCGCCTTTATTTTGTAGCAGTCGGATGTGAAATTGTCGTATATGATGCAGGGGACGGGATTGAGGGTATGACTCGTTTTTGCCTTGAAACTTCCGTCCTTGTTCGCCTTCGGAGCATGTGTCTTCTTGTCGGTCTCATACATTTCGTCGGCGTTCCCGTGGTCAGCCGTGATTATAGCCGCACCGTGAAGCTCATCAACTACCGCAAGTATCCTTGCAAGCTGGAGGTCGAGCGCTTCCATAGAGCAGATGGTTGCCTCAAGATTTCCGGTGTGGCCTACCATATCTCCGTTCGGAAAGTTTACGCGCAGGTAGCGGTACTTGCCCGAGCGCATACATTCTATCAGCTTATCGGTAATGTCTGCGCACTTCATCCAAGGACGCTGTTCAAAGGGAACCACATCTGACTTGATCTCGATATAGGTTTCGAGCTTATCGTCGAATTTGCCCGAATAGTTGCCGTTCCAGAAGTAGGTCACATGACCGAATTTCTGTGTTTCGGATATAGCGAGCTCCGTTACACCGGTCGCACAGAGGTATTCTGTCATTGTGTTGGTGATCTCGGGAGGGGATACAAGGTATCTTGACGGGATATGCGTGTCGCCGTCGTATTCGAGCATACCGGCGTAGACTACCTTCGGGTAGCGGACACGGTCAAATTTGTCAAAATTTTCCTGATCGAAAGCCTTCGATATCTCAATGGCGCGGTCTCCGCGGAAGTTATAGAATATTACGCTGTCGCCGTCCTCTACAGTTCCGACCGGCTTGCCGTTCTCGGCTATGACGAAGGGGGGGAGATCCTGATCTATTACGTGATAGCGTTCACGGTAGGCATTTACGGCATCTGCGGCAGAGGCAAACTGCTCTCCCTCGCCGAGTACATGAGTATGCCAACCGCGTTCGACCATGCTCCAGTCAGCCTCGTATCTGTCCATTGTGATCTTCATTCTTCCGCCGCCGGATGCGATCTTTATATCAAAGCTGTCATCTCTCAGCGAAGCCATGAATTCCTCAAAGGGCTCGATATAGTTAAGAGCCGAGGTCTCTCCGACATCTCTTCCGTCAAGAAGTATGTGGACACGGACGCGTCTGACGCCCTCTTTTTTTGCCTCGGATATCATAGCCTTCAGATGGTCAATGTGAGAGTGAACATTTCCGTCGGAAAACAGACCTATGAAGTGTAGAGTGCCCGATCCCTTCACGTTTGAGACAAGGGCTTTCCACGTGTCGGAGGCAAACATCTTTCCGCTTTCAATAGAAGCCGAAACGAGCTTAGCTCCCTGAGCGAAGACCTGCCCCGAGCCGAGCGCGTTGTGACCGACCTCGGAGTTACCCATATCGTCGTCGGAGGGCAATCCGACAGCAGTGCCGTGAGCCTTGAGCTTAACCCAAGGATATTTTTCAAGAAGCATATCAAGCGTCGGTGTGTAAGCACGTTTTACCGCATTTCCGGGACCTTCGGGAGCAAGTCCCACTCCGTCCATGACGATAGTGAGAACGGGGCCTTCAACGCCCTTGAATTCCTTAAGTTTTTCGAGTTTAGTGACCATAATTCCTCCATAATAGCAATAATTGATTATAGTATAACCTTTTTTTGCCGTGATTTCAAGAGCTCTCCCGCAAAATCTTGATTATCAACCGAATTTTTATTCTTATGCTTGAAAAAAAGAGAAATATGGTGTATAATATAGCGATAAATTAAAGAATGGAGATATTATATTATGTCTGAATGCACACACGACTGTTCGTCATGTTCTGCGAACTGTCCTTCAAAAAATCAAGGAAGTCTCATCGAACCCGCAAACGAGTTGAGCTCGGTCAGACACGTTATCGGAGTCGTCAGCGGAAAGGGCGGCGTCGGCAAGTCTCTTGTTACCTCTATGCTTGCGATACTGACCGAGAGAAAGGGATACCACTCCGCGATCCTTGACGCAGACATCACCGGACCTTCCATACCGAAGGCGTTCGGCATCGGCGGAGGTATCGAGGGTGATGAACACGGAATGTTTCCGGCTCGAAGCAATCTCGGGATAGATATTATGTCAACTAACCTTTTGCTTGATGACGAAACGACACCCGTAGTTTGGAGAGGCCCCGTCATTGCCGGTACTGTTAAGCAGTTCTGGACCGATGTCATCTGGGACGGAGTCGAATATATGTTTGTTGATTGCCCTCCCGGAACCGGTGATGTGCCTCTTACCGTTTTTCAGTCACTTCCGCTAAGCGGAATAGTCATAGTCACAAGCCCGCAGGAACTTGTCTCCATGATAGTCAAGAAGGCGGCGAACATGGCAAATATGATGAATATTCCCGTTCTCGGCGTTATCGAGAATATGAGCTACGTAAGGTGCCCCGACTGCGGTAAAGAAATAAAGATCTTCGGTGACAGCAAGATAAACGAGGTCGCAAAGGATTTCGGCTACGATCTCCTTGCGAGGATCCCGATCGATCCGAGGATAGCAGAGCTCTGCGACGCCGGAAAGATCGAGGAGTATGACTGCTCTTGCCTTGATGCTGCGGCAGACGCTATAATAAAAAAGACGAATGGATAATATCCGAGAGTTCTTCAGAAAGCTCGGAAAAGGTCTTGCCGAGACCTTCAAAGCCTTTCCGACAAAGAAAAATATAATAAAAACGGTATGTTTCATTCTCGGAGTATGTATGCTTTCGGGCATTTCTCTCATTTCCGTCAGCGGTGCTGTCGTGAACGTCACGGAGAGTAAGATAACCGATTCACCTTCAGGTGAGTACGACTGTGCGATAATACTCGGAGCAAAAGTAAAGAACGACGGAAGCCCGAGCGATATGTTGCGTGACAGACTTGACACCGGTATAAGTCTTTATAAAAGCGGCATTGTTAAGAAGCTCCTTTTGACCGGAGACAGCGAGAATCCGGAAGAATATGACGAGACCGCGGCAATGAAATCTTATGCAATCGCCGCCGGAGTGCCCGAAGCCGATATTCTTACCGACGGTTACGGGCTTTCGACCTATGACAGCATCTGGCGCGCAAGGAAGCTCTACGGAGTTAAAAGGGCAGTCATTGTTACACAGAAATATCACCTTCACCGTGCGCTTTACATTGCCGAAAAACTCGGGTACACCGAGGTGTGCGGAGTGTCCGCCGACGTAAGAAATTATAGTGGGCAGATTTGGAGGGACCTGCGCGAGGTCGCCGCAAGAGTCAAGGACTTCTTTTTTATCCGGCATGAGCATATACCGGAATACACGGAGTGAATTTTGGATTACAGAACTTACAGAATAAACGATTCGATCACGTTGGCACATATCAGAACCGACAGATTCAAGAACGCAAGGCTGTCGGTGACACTTACGGTTCCGGCAGATGAGGAGCTTTCCCCGCTTAATTCGATGATTATACCTGCCGCATTCAGGGGAACGCGAAGGTATGGATCTTTCCGCGCCTTCTGTCGGCGTTCTGAGGAGCTTTACGCTGCTGCGATCTCGGATCTGAACGGAAGATCGGGTGATTGCCAGACTGTTGGTTTAAGAGCTTCGATGCTGAACGACGGATTTGTTTCGTCGGAGGATTCCGCAGCGGGCTTTTCTATACTTAACGGCGTTGCCGAAATGATGGGGGAGCTTTTCTTCTCTCCTCTCTACCGTTCATGTGATCTTGAGACGGATAAGAAAAACAGAATAGACGGGATAAGAGCGCGGAAGAACAATTCGTATTCATTCGCAAAATACCGTTTTTCGAAGCTGATGTTCGGCAAAGACCCTTACGGTATCCCGCTTAACGGCGAGGAGAATCAGATATCGCGAATAACGTCGGATGACCTTTGGCGCAGGCGAGAGGAAATTATAGCCACGGCACCGGTCGATGTATTCTATTGCGGCACGGCAAGCGTTGATGAGGTCGCAAATGTCATTGAAAAGCACCTTTGCGGCTTTAAGGGAAAGAGTGTAGAAAGCCTTCCGGTAGCTGTCATAAAGCGCGCGGACAAACCCCGCAGTTTTGAGGAGGAAGGACTTTACAAGCAGAGCTATCTGCTTATGGGCTTCAGGACCGGTACTGTGATTTCAGACCGTGAATACTACGCTGCCGAGTTGATGAATATTATCTTAGGTGACAGTTCTACCTCAAAGCTGTTTATGAATCTGCGCGAGAAAAAATCGCTTTGCTATTTCTGCGGATCCTCGTTTGATGAGATAAAGGGAGTTATGGCGGTCGGGTGCGGCATTGACGGCGAAAATTACGAAAATGCACGAGATGAGATACTTCTGCAGCTTGATGAAATCAAAAAGGGCAATATAACGGATGCCGAGTTGGAAATGGCAAAGCACTCTGTCGGAAACGACTGTCGATCGGCTGAGGATCACCCGGAGGACTACGAGCTGTTCGGAAGTGAGGCAAGATACTTTGGCGGTCCCCGCACGATCGATGAATATCGCCGCGGTATTATGAAAGTCACGAAGGAAGAGATATCGGAAGCGGCAAAGAGAGTCACTCTTGATACATCATATCTTCTCCGCGGCACTCTGAAAGGCGGTGAAGACGACTTTGAATGTGATTGAAAAACTTACTGTTCACAAGAGCGAGCGCCTCGGCGAGTGCTACTACACGGTAAAGCATCGGAGCGGGCTTGATGTGCTCATATTTCCGAAGAAGCTATCGACATGCTTTGCCGTTTTCGGAACGCGATTCGGCTCGGCAGATATGCGCTTTATGATCGACGGAAAAAAGTACAGACTTCCTGCGGGTACTGCTCATTTCCTCGAACACAAAATGTTTGAAAACGCCGACGGCGTGAATTCCGATGAGCACTTTGCCGCGCTCGGAGCAGAGGATAATGCCTATACAAACTATTCTTATACCCGATATATGTTCAGTGCAACAGAGAATATAGGCGATTGCCTTGCCGAGCTTCTCAGATTCGTGACTCACCCTTGCTTTACCGAAGAAAATGTCAAAAAGGAGCAGGGGATCATAGAGCAGGAGATCCTTATGTACAGGGATGATCCCTACGAGCGAGCCATGGATAACTGCCTTGGCGCCATGTATTCTTCGTCCGGTGTACGCGAGAGTATATGCGGTAGCTGTGCCTCGATAAGGAAGATCACGCCGGAGATACTTTACAGAGCGTACGGGGCGTTTTACGGACTTGATAATATGGTGCTCTCGGTGTGCGGAGATATAACACCTGAAGAGGTACTCGCGGTCTGCGATCGAGAGCTCCCTGAAAGTACGTCGGCGGCACCGCGTATCAAGAGAGAAGACGCGGACGAGCCTGTTGCTGCGGTGAAGAGCCGAACTGTTTGTCGCATGAATGTCTCACGCCCCATGTTCTTTATCGGAGTGAAGGACATTCCGGCAAAGAAGGGCGAAGCCAAGTTGCGTCGCGGACTCGCCATGAATATTCTCAACAATATGCTTTTCTCGGGTACGGGCGAGTTTTATAACAGGCTTCTTGATTCAGGACTCATAACACCGGGATTTGCATTCGGATATTCGGCGGGAGACGGTTTTGCGCTTAACTATTTTTCGGGCAGCTCCGACGATCCCGAGCTCGTATTTGAACTGATAAAAGAAAAGACATCCGAGGCTTGCCGCGGACTTGATCGTGATGACTTTGAGCGTTGCCGACGCGCATCGCTTGCGCAATATGTCAGATCGTTCGATTCTACCTCGGATATAGCAGACGATGTTATGCTTTCGGCGTATTATTCGGATTCCGATCCGTTTTTGATCCCCGAAATGATAGAGAGTCTGACATTTGAAGAGTTATCATATATCCCGTCGGAGCTTTTTCTGCCGGAGCGTTTTACGCTGTCTCTCGTTCTTCCATTATAATGAAAGGAAATCGGAAAAGATGAAAAAAGCCTTATCAATAATAATTCTGTTGACAGTTACGGTGCTGACGTTGCTTATGATGACCTCCTGCTCAGGGGTAGAGGTCGACAGCATTGAAAGCGTGAATGCGTATAAAAACTGTGTAAATCAGAATCCCGACGGAAAATTCGTGCTCGTTGCATTCCCCGGGCTGGGAATAAAGGCATACATAATACCGCAGATCGCGTTCGTAATTCCGCTCGGGGGTGAAAGGGCGATAACCGTATACTGGAGCACATTAATAATGCTCGCAGCTATCGCGGCGGGGATCACTTACTCCGCAATCATGTCGAAGAAAAAGGGTATGAGGACCGAAGATATACTTGACGTTTTCATTTGGGGCACCGTTGGCGGAGTTATCGGCGGAAGGCTTTTCTACGTGCTGTGTGAGCCGTCTCAGCTTTCCGGCAATTTTCTTAACATATTCAATATGGGCATGGGAATGGCACTATACGGAGCTTTGATCGGTGGTCTTCTTGCGGGTTTCATTGCCTGCAAGTTTAAGAAAACCTCCTTTGCGCGTACCGTCGATACATTTATTCCGGGTATCGTGCTGGCACAGGTGATAGGTCGTTGGGCAGATTTTGTCAGCGGAAGCTCCTACGGATATGAGATAGGAGAGGGAAGCGCTCTTTATTGGTTGAGAATGGCTGTGTATCCTCACCTCGGGAGCGATAACGGCATTGCGGCAAGCAACGGAAGGCTTGCCTTCGTGCAACCGATATTCCTTTATGAGTCGCTTTGGATGCTTGTCGGCTTCATTGTGATAAATTGCGTTTATCTCAGAATAAAGAAAAATAAGGAAGGCAAAAACGTGCTTTTCTTCAACGAAAGGCTTGAAGGTCAGCTTCTGTACATTTATATGATCTGGTACGGTTTCGGAAGGATGTTCACCGAGCTTATCCGAACCGACAGCCTCTGTATCCCGGGTACGACGATAAGACTTTCGCTTCTTATCAGCTGTATATGTATGCTCGCCGGGATCGCGCTCATCGTCCGCGGACTCATCATGACGAAAAAGGCGGAGCTTTCCCGTCAGAGCTACGAGGCAAACTTCCCGCTTTTCCGTTCCGATTACGTAAGACCCGAAAAGAGCAATAATACCGATAAGAAAGGTGATGGAAGTGAGAATAATTGATGGCAAGGCAATTTCTGCCGAGATAAGATCTGAGCTGGTTGTCAAAACCGAAAAAGTTAAAAAAGAACTCGGCGTCGTGCCGGGGCTATCTGTGATAATGGTCGGTGACGATCCCGCATCTGCCGTTTATGTGCGCAACAAGGAAAAGGCGTGCGCTGAACTCGGGTTCCGTTCCGAGCTTTATAAGCTTTCGGCAGATGTTTCGGAAGTTGAGATCGCAGAGCTTATCGACAGACTTAACGCAGACAGTAATGTTCACGGAATACTTATTCAGCTCCCATTGCCACGCGGGATCAACTCTAAAGAGCTTATCAACCGTATCTTGCCCGAAAAGGATGTCGACGCCTTCAATCCTTATAATATAGGGCTGATCTCAACGGGGAATTACGGGTTCCTCCCGTGTACGCCGGCGGGGATCATCGAGCTTCTCTCCCGGAGCGGGATCGGGATCGCCGGGAAAAGGTGCGTAATTATCGGAAGATCCAACATAGTGGGCAAGCCCATGGCAATGCTTATGCTGAACGCAGATGCGACGGTAACGGTTTGTCACAGCAAGACACGTGACCTTGCTTCGATATGCCGCGAGGCGGATATACTCATAAGCGCGGTCGGCAAGGCGGGCTTCGTCACCGCGGATATGGTAAAGGAAGGTGCGGTCGTGATAGATGTCGGTATGAACCGCAATGCGGAGGGCACGCTCTGCGGAGATGTTGATTTTGCCGCCGTCGCGCCGAAAACTTCGTATATAACTCCCGTCCCGGGAGGCGTGGGCCCCATGACCATCACCATGCTTATGAGAAATACTCTTTATTCGGCAGTACATTCATGCGGAGCTGAAGGATACAGTAAATACATCTGAGGCAGATGAAGCACCGAGTATGATAAAAGAATCATCCTACCTTATTATAGCATCAAATCAAAACTTCACGAAGGAGAAAGGTCAATGACACATCTTACAGACATAGAAATAGCGCAGAGCTGCGTCATGCGCCCGATAGACGAGATCGCAAAAAAGGCTCATATTCCCGAAGAATGTCTTGAGCATTACGGAAAATATAAGGCTAAGGTAGACCTTGCCGGTCTTGAAAAGCTTATTGATAAAAGCAAACAGGGAAAGCTCGTCCTTGTTACCGCAATGACCCCGACTCCCGCGGGAGAGGGCAAGACCACTACAACTGTCGGACTTGCCGACGGGTTGAGACGGATAGGCAAGGAATCTGTCGCGGCACTTCGCGAGCCGTCGCTCGGACCGGTTTTCGGCATAAAAGGCGGCGCCGCCGGCGGAGGTTACGCACAGATCGTTCCTATGGAGGACATAAATCTTCACTTTACCGGCGATTTTCACGCGATCGGTGCGGCTAACAATCTTCTTGCCGCTATGATTGACAACCATATTCATCAGGGAAATGAGCTGAGAATAGACACCCGCAGAATAGTTTGGCGCAGATGTGTGGATATGAACGATCGACAGCTTCGCTTTGTCGTTGACGGACTCGGGGGAAAGGTTAACGGCGTTCCTCGTGAGGACGGCTACGATATCACGGTAGCGAGCGAGATCATGGCGGTGCTTTGCTTGTCCGATTCGATAGCCGATCTCAAAGCAAGACTTGCCCGCATCATCGTCGGATATGATCTTGACGGTGAACCCGTGAGGTGCGGAGATCTGAAGGCGCAGGGGGCTATGACTGCACTTTTGCGCGATGCTATAAAGCCGAACCTTGTGCAGACGCTTGAGGGCACCCCGGCTTTCGTTCACGGAGGACCTTTTGCAAACATCGCGCACGGCTGTAATTCGGTGACGGCAACGCGCCTTGCGCTCGCTACCGGAGAGTATGCAGTGACCGAGGCGGGCTTCGGAGCCGACCTCGGAGCCGAGAAATTCCTTGACATAAAATGCCGCATGGCGGGACTCGTTCCCGACGCCGTAGTCGTTGTAGCTACTGTCAGAGCGCTTAAGATGCACGGAGGGCTTGAT